>DATIGZ010000355.1:0-11273 GCA_035481255.1 Sphingomonas sp.
CGATCGGCCTTGGCTGCCTGTCCAAGCCATATCCGCAGCGCGACCTGCTGCGCGCCATCACGATCGTCGAGGCGTTGCTCGACGGCAAGACGCCCCGCCGCGTGCCGGCCAGCCTGAAGCTGTTCCAGTCCGTCGCCTGAGGGCTTTGCTTCGCCGTTTTTGCCGCTAGGGTCTGCGCCTTATCGGTTTAAGGGGCGGGAATGCAGCGGACGGAAGATAAGAGCGGTTTCGGCTATGTGATCGCTCAGCTGGGGCTGCTCGGAGCGCTGGCGTCGCTGCTGCTGCCGTGGATGTCCGCGACGCTGCCGGGCGCGTCTCCGGTGGTCGGACGCGGCCTCGACATCGCGCGCGGGGTGACGGGGCCGGGCATCAGTCTTGCGCCGTCGATGACTTTCAATATCGCGCTGCTGATCATCCTGATCACGCTGGGCGCGAGCCTGATCTGGCGGCGGCGCGGGGGCGCGTCGATACTGGTGGCCGGAAGCGTCGTCGCGCTGGCGCTGGTCCTGATCGCCGCGCTCTACACCATCTATGCCCCGCCCAAGGCGCTGCGCGAGGCGGGGGCGGTGTTCGCGCCATCCTTCGGTCTGTTCGCAGGCGCGGCCGCGCTGATCGCGGCGTTCTTCGCGGCCCGCGCCGCGGCGCCGGCGAACTGGCGCGAGGAACTGCCCGAGGCGGTGCGCCCCTATTTCGAGACCGCGCCGCTCGCCGCGCTCGCGCTCGGCATCTCATCCGGTTTTCCCTACGCGATGATCGGCGCGACGCTGACCTCGCGGCTGGCGCAGCAGGGGATCGACAAGTCGACGATCACCGCCTTCACGCTGGCGATCCTCGTCTACAACCTCAAATGGATCTGGGCGTGGGTGGTCGATGGCGTGCGCATCCCCATTCTCGGGAAGCTGGGGCAGCGCGTGTCGTGGCTGATCGTCTCCGCGGTGCTGGTCGCCGCTGCGGTGGTCAATCTGGCGCTGACGCCGCCCGACCCCAACAACATCATGCCGATCATCACCGCCGCGATCCTCGTCGGCGTGGCGGGCGCGACCTATGACATCGTCATCGACGGCTTCCGCATCGAGATCCTCGAGCCGCGCCAGCTGGGCGTCGGTTCGGGCATGTCGCAATATGGGTGGCGCATCGGATCGGCGAGCGCGGGCGCGCTGGCGCTGGTGATCGCGGCGCGGATGGGCTGGGAAGCCGCCTATATGGCCTGTGCGCTGTTCGTGCTGCCCGCGGTGATCGCGGGCATCGCCGTCGGCGAACCCGCGCGGCACCGCGAGGCGGCGCAGCGCAAGGGCATCGGGCAGGTCGCCAAGTCGATCTGGGGGCCGTTCGAGCAGTTCTTCACGCGCGAGGGCGCGCTGATCGTGCTGCTGTTCATCCTTGTCCACAAGCTGGGCGACACGCTGAGCCAGCTGACCGTGCGGCTGCTGTTCGATGACCTCGGCTTCAGCAATGACGAGATCGCATTCTACGACGTGGGGCTTGGCTTCTTCGCCCTGATGATCGGCATCTTTGTCGGCGGCATCCTGTATGCCCGGATCGGGATGAAGCGGTCGGTGCTGCTGAGTCTGGTGCTGATGGCCGTCTCGAACCTCAGCTTCGCCGGCCTTGCCGCGGTCGGCCACTCCAATCTGGTGATGGCCGCCGCGATGTGCTTCGAGAATTTCGCGAGCGGCATCGGCGGGGTCGTGCTGGTCGCCTATTTCTCGGCGCTCACGGATCTGCGCTACACGGCCGCGCAATATGCGCTGATCTCCGCCGCGGCGAGCATTGTCGGGCGCTTCATCACCGGCACCAGCGCGGGATCGCTGATCGAGGCGATGGGCTATGTGAACTTCTACCTGCTGACCGGCGTGGTGGCGGTGCCGGGGATCGTCCTCTTCTGGTGGATGATGCGAACCGGTCTCGTCGACCGTTCGATCGGCAATGCGGGAACCGAGGGCGAAGGCGACGCGCGGGCGGAGGCCGATCCGGAACCAAGCGCGGCGCGATGATCGTCTGGCTTGCCATTCTCGCGGTGCAGGTGACGTGCGTCGTGCATCTGGTGAAGACGGGGCGCAATCCGCTGTGGCTGACGGCGCTGATCTTCCTGCCGATGGTCGGCGCGATCGCCTATTTCATCGTCGAGATCCTGCCCGGATTGCAGGGCAACCGGCATGTGCGGACGGTGCGGGCCAAGGCCAGCGCGGCGCTCGACCCGGAGCGCGAGTTGCGCGCCGCGCGCGACGCGCTCGACCTGACCGACACGGTGGCGAACCGCGTTCGGCTGGGGGATGCGGCGAGCGAGCTTGGCCGGTGGAGCGAGGCGGAGGCGGCCTATCGCGAGGCGGCCGCCAAGGTTCCCGGCGACGCGCATACGCAGGCGAAGCTGGCCCGGACGATCTTCGAGCAAGGGCATGCGGGCGAGGCGCTGGCGATGCTCGACGGGCTTGAACCGCCCGCGGGGCAGAGTGACCGCGACCGGCGCGCATTGCTGCGCGCGCGGATGCTGGAACATCTCGGCCGCAACGAGGAAGCGCTGGCGGTCTATGCCGATGTGGTGACCCGACTGCCGGGCGAGGAAGCGCGCTGCCGCTATGCCGCGCTGCTGCTGGCCGAGGGCTGGGAGAACAAGGCGCGCAAGCAACTGGAAGAGATCGAGGCGCGGGCGAAGCGGCTTGACCGGCAGCAACGTGCCGCGGAAGGCGACATGTATCGCTGGGCAGCGGAGACGCTGGCGCGGCTGCGCGCGAAGGGCGCCTAGGCCTCGAGCGGCAAACCCAGATCGCCGAAGGCGTTGGCCAGCGCATGGGCGGTGGCGAGGACGCCGTCGACCTGGCGCACCCCAAGCAGATCGGCGAGCAACACGCGTGCACGAGGAATATCGTGCGTGACGCGGGCGACGATCTCGATCGTCGCGCTTTCCGCCGCGGTCATGCGGGCGCAGCACCATGGCGCGATCTGGATCGGGCCGGCCGACGCGGCGGACATTTCCGCCATGAGTGAGCGCAGCAGGATCAGCGGACGGCGGAAATCGCGGCCGAAAGCGGTGACGAAAGCATGCGCGGCGGCGGCGTCGTTGAGACCGCCCGCGCCCATCTGACGAATGCCGAACAGCAGCAGCCGTGCGCCGGGATCATCGGGCTGGAGGCGGGGCAGGGCGAGGCCGAGGGTGGCGATTGCGGACATGCGGCGGACTCCGGATTCGATTCGTCCGGCTATCCTGACACTCTGTTATTGATAGTCAATCGCAATAAGAGTCAGTCGGGGAGTTCGTCGTTCGCGCGGAGCACTTCGCCCGCCAGATAGAGCGAGCCGAGGATGAGGATGAGCGGCGCAGGGGCGCTGGCGGCGTGGCCTGCGGCGATGCTGCGCAACGCTGATTCGGGATCGGCGGCGGTGTCGGCGGTGGCGATCCCAAGGTTGCGGGCGACCCTGGCGAGATCGTCGGGCGCATGGTGCGGATGGCCGGGGACAGGGATCGCGGTGAGCGAGCCGGCGAGCGGCGCGAAGGGCGCGAGCAGGCCCGCCGCATCCTTGTTGGACAGCATGCCGAGGACGAGATGGACGTCGCGGCCCTGCGCGACCTGCGCCAGCGCGGCGCTGACCGAAAGGGCGGCGGCCTCATTATGCCCGCCGTCGAGC
Organism: Sphingomonas sp.; assembly: GCA_035481255.1. Taxonomy (GTDB): domain Bacteria; phylum Pseudomonadota; class Alphaproteobacteria; order Sphingomonadales; family Sphingomonadaceae; genus Sphingomonas. Next base: position 3,625 of record DATIGZ010000355.1, read on the forward strand.
CAGAGTTGGCTGCCGGGCGGCAGCAGACCGAGCAGCGGGCCGGGTGAGAGGCGCTGCATGCGCGCGGGCCAGCGGGCGGTGGTGGCGGCAGCGGCGAGGGCGGCGCCGGGGATTGCGAGGCGCTGCTGGTGGCGCAGCGTAGCGATGGCAAGCGCGAGGTTGCAAGGCTGGTGCGGGCCGGCGAGCACGGGAAGCGGGGTGTCGAGGGTCCCGCTGGCGTCGCGATAGTGGAGACGGTCTTCGGCGACGGCGAAGTCCCATGCTTCGCCGCGTGCCAGAAGCGGGGCACCGGCGGCGGCCGCGACCTGCGCGATGCGCTCGGCCACGGTGGGATCATAGGCCATGGTGACCAGCGGGACGCCGGGCTTCGCGATCCCGGCCTTCTCCCCCGCGATGACTTCGGCGGTGTCACCGAGGAACGCCTGATGATCGATGCCGAGCTGGGCGATGGCGCAGGCGGCGGGCGCGGGGATGACGTTGGTGGCGTCGAGACGGCCGCCAAGCCCGACCTCGATGATGCAGGCGTCCGCCGGGGCGCGCGAGAAGGCGAGGAAGGCGGCGGCGGTCGTCACCTCGAAGAAGCTGGCGCCGATGTCGCCGCCGGCATCGAGTACTTCCTCGAGCAGCGCGGCGAGCATGTCGTCGTCGATCAGCTTGCCGGCGAGGCGGATGCGCTCATTGAAGCGGACGAGGTGTGGGCTGGAATAGACGTGCGCGGACAGCCCCGCCGCCTCGATCGCGGCACGCAGAAAGGCGCAGGTCGATCCCTTGCCGTTGGTGCCGGCGACATGGAGGACGGGCGGCAGCCTGAGGTGCGGATCGCCCACCCGCGCGAGCAGCCGGGTGATGCGGTCGAGGCCGAGAATGTCCGCGCCGGGCCCGAGCGCCCAGAGGCGGTCGAGCTGGCGCTGGACGGCGGCGTCGGTGGAAGTGGCGTGGTCGGGCATAGGCGCTTCTTTAGCCCCTCCCCTTCAGGGGAGGGGTTGGGGTGGGGGCGTCGTGGCGATACCCGGCCAGCGGTCGGGAAGGGAGTTCAACTTGGCAAGGGTCTTTTGAAGGACTCCCTCCAGATTCTCCCGCACATCAGCGTTCGAGAAACGAAGGGTGGTGAAGCCCGATTTCAGGAAATAGATATCCCGCGCTTCATCCCTTTCGGGCGCGTGGGTATCGCCGTCCAATTCGATGACCAACCCTTTGGAAGGACAGAAAAAGTCGGCGATGTAGGGCGCGAACTTCGCTTGCCGACGAAATTTGTAGCCGCCGAGTTGCGAGTTGGAGAGTTGGCGCCAGAGGCGAACTTCCCACTCGGTGGGATTGCGGCGAAGCCGACGGGCGAATTCTGAAAGTTCGCGTTCGGTTGCCATGTCGTCCCCACCCCAACCCCTCCCCTGAAGGGGAGGGGCTATTGAGCCACGGCCCCTCTCCCCGGAGGGGAGAGGGCTTTTCGCCCCGAAGTTAAGCCGCCGCCCTCTCTCCACCCACCAGCAGGCCGATGAGCTGGCTGAGCTTCTCGCGCAGGTTCTTGCGGTGGACGACCATGTCGATCAGGCCGTGGTCGAGATAGTATTCCGAGGTCTGGAAATCGTCGGGCAGCTTTTCGCGGATCGTGCTCTCGATCACGCGGCGGCCGGTGAAGGCGAGGGTCGCCTTGGGCTCGGCGATCTGGACGTCGCCGAGCATCGCATAGGCCGCCATCACGCCGCCCGAGGTCGGATCGGTCAGCACGACGATATAGGGCAGGCCCGCATCGTGGAGCATCGAGATCGCGACCGTGCTGCGCGGCATCTGCATGAGCGACAGGATGCCCTCCTGCATGCGCGCGCCGCCCGATGCGGTGAAGACGATGTACGGCGCCTTGGCGGCGATCGCGGCCTCGACCCCGGCGATGAAGGCTTCGCCGACGGCCTGGCCCATCGATCCGCCCATGAAGGCGAAGTCCTGCACGCCGATCACCGCACGCTGGCCGTCGATCGTGCCGCTGGCGTTGAGGAAGGCGTCCTGCTCACCGGTGCTGGCACGCGCAGCCTTAATGCGGGCGGGATAGGGTTTCTGATCGCGGAACTTGAGGGGGTCCTCGGTCACGCGCGGGCTCGGCAGGATGGTGTAGCCGGCGTCGAACAGCTGCTCGAATCGCGCCTTGCCGCCGATCCGCTCATGATGGTCGCACATCGGACAGACCGACATGTTCTCCTGAAGCTCACGGGTGAAGACCATCTGCCCGCAACCCTTGCACTTGTGCCAGAGGTTGTCGGGGGTCTCCGCCTTGTTCGGGACGACGAACGACAGGGCGTTGCGGACACGGCTGAGCCAGCTCATGCGGGTTCCTTTCGGGCGGCCTTCAAGGCATCGCTAAGGGATTGGATATAGGTGCGGACCGCGGCGGGCGCATCGGCGCCGTTCGCTGCGATCAGATCGATGATCGCCGAGCCGACCACGACGCCATCGGCGACGCGGCCGATTGCGGCGGCCTGCTGCGGCGTGCGGACGCCGAAGCCGACCGCGACGGGCAGGTCGGTCGCGGCCTTGAGCTTCGCGACCGCGGCCTCGATGCTGTCCTGCGCGGCCTGTTGCAGCCCGGTGATTCCGGCGACCGAGACATAATAGAGGAAACCGCTGGCGCCGCTCAGCACCGCGGGCAGGCGTGCCGCGTCGGTGGTCGGGGTGGCGAGGCGGATGGTGGCGATGCCATGCGCGGCGAGGGGCGCGATCTCGTCGGCCTCCTCGGGCGGGATATCGACGATGATCGTGCCGTCCACGCCTGCGTCACCCGCCTTTTGCGCGAAGGCTTCGGGCGTCGGGCGGGTCATGGTGTTGGCATAGCCCATCAGCACCAGCGGCACGTCGGGATGACGCTGGCGGAAAGCGGCGGCAATGGCGAGGACGTCGGCGGTGCGCGTGCCCTTGGCCAGGCTGCGCAGGTTCGCGGCCTGGATCGCCGGGCCATCGGCCATCGGATCGGTGAAGGGCATGCCCAGCTCGATCACATCGGCGCCGCCGGCAACGATGGCGTCGAGGATCGCGGCGGTATCGCCATCCCCCGCGGTGACGAAGGTGACGAGCGCGGCGCGGTGCTGGGCTGCGGCAGCGGCGAAGGCGGAGGTGAGGCGGGTCATGGGCGAGGCTTGAACCAGATGTAGGCGAGTGAGGCCAGCCCACTCAGAAAGGTCGTGATCCCGATCCATCCAGCTGCGAAGGGTAGGTCGGGCGCGCAATAGTCCAGGCAGTATAGGTTCGGGCCGTTGGCCGGAGCCTCAACGCCATACCGTTGCGTGAAGGACTCCCAATTATGGTCCATGATCGACGAGTAGATATAGTCGCCTACGATCCATGATTGCACGAAGATGCTGACGAACGCCATGAGCAGGAGTCCGAGCGGGATCAGCAGACGCCGATCCTTCTTCATCGGTATACCGCGAGCATCAAGCACCGTCGTCACCCCGGATCACTGGGCATTTCTCCGGGTCGCCCGCCGGGTTGCGAGCCAATCGAGGCCCAACCGGATCGCAAGCCCGACCGCAAGTCCGATCGCAAATTCGAGACGCCACTGCCGGATATCGGTGCCGTGCCACAGGAAATTGAGAAGCAGGCCAACGGCGAAGACCGCCGCGATACTCCACAGGTTCTCACGCAACGGCATCGGCTCCACATCTGCCGTAAACGCGTGCAGTGCGGGTACAATAAGGACGCCGAATAAAAGGATCAGGAACAGGACGAGCGCGATATCCATCAGATCTCCGCCCCCATCGCCTGTGCGACGGTGTAGATATCCTTGTCGCCACGGCCGGAGACGTTGACGAGGATGATCTGGTCCTTGGGCAATTCCCGTGCCTTGTGCTCCAGCGCTGCCAGCGCGTGCGAGCTTTCGAGCGCGGGGATGATGCCTTCGAGCTTGCAGCAGAGCTGGAAGGCGTCGAGCGCCTCGGTATCGGTGATCGGCAGATATTCGACCCTGCCGCTCTCGTGCAGCCAGCTATGCTCGGGCCCGATGCCCGGATAGTCGAGACCGGCGGAGATCGAGTGCGCCTCGGTGATTTGGCCGTCCTCGTCCTGAAGCAGATAGGTCTTATTGCCGTGAAGGATTCCGGGCGCGCCGCCGGTGAGGCTGGCGGCATGCTCCCTGGTGTCGATGCCCTTGCCCGCGGCCTCGACGCCGACCATCGCGACGTCGGCGTCGTCGAGGAAGGGATGGAACAGCCCGATGGCGTTGCTGCCCCCGCCGACCGCGGCGATCAGCAGGTCGGGCAGGCGGCCCTCGGCCTCGAGCATCTGCGCGCGGCTTTCGGTGCCGATGACCGACTGGAAGTCGCGCACCAGCTCGGGATAGGGGTGCGGGCCGGCGGCGGTGCCGATGATGTAGAAGGTGTCGTGGACGGTCGCGACCCAGTCGCGCAGCGCCTCGTTCATCGCGTCCTTCAAGGACTGCGAGCCACTGGTGACGGGGCGGACTTCGGCGCCCAATAGCTTCATGCGGAAGACGTTGGGCTGCTGCCGCTCGATATCCTTGGCGCCCATGAAGATGGTGCAGGGCAGGCCGAAGCGCGCGCAGACGGTGGCGGTGGCAACGCCGTGCTGGCCCGCGCCGGTCTCGGCGATGATCCGTTTCTTGCCCATGCGGATGGCGAGCAGGATCTGGCCGATGCAGTTGTTGATCTTGTGCGCGCCGGTGTGGTTCAGCTCTTCGCGCTTGAAGTAGATTTTCGCGCCGCCGTAATGCTGCGTGAGCCGCTCGGCGAAATAGAGCGGCGACGGGCGGCCGACATAGTGTTTCATCAGCCCGTCGAACTCGGCCTGGAATGCCGGATCGGCCTTGGCGGCGCGATATTCGCGCTCAAGGTCGAGGATCAGTGGCATCAGCGTCTCGGCGACGTAGCGGCCGCCGAACTGGCCGAAATGCCCGCGTTCGTCGGGCAGATTGCGAAGGGAGTTGGGCGCGTTCATCGTGAGGGGCGTTTAGGCGCGTCTGCCGCGCTCGCCAAGCATTGTTACAGCGTTGCGACCGTCTTCAGAAAGGCTGCGATCTTAGCGTCGTCCTTGACGCCGGGTGCGGATTCGACGCCGGAGGACACATCGACCAGCCGCGCGCCGGTGATGCCGACCGCTTCGGCGACGTTGGCGGGATCGAGGCCACCCGACAGCGCCCAGGGGAGCGGATGCGCGAAGCCCTGAAGCAGGGTCCAGTCGAACCGCATGCCCATGCCGCCCGGCAGCTTCGCATCCTCGGGCACCTTGGCGTCGTAGATGATCCGCTGGACCGCGCCGCGGAAGCCGTTGGCGACATCGAGATCGGCACGCGTCTTGACCGCGACCGCCGCCCAGACGGGCAGGCGCGTGCGCGCGCCGATCGCTGCGGCACGTTCCGGAGTCACGCGGTGGAGCTGGATCGCATCGAGCCGCGCGGCTCGGATCGCCTGATCGAGCAACGCGTCCTGCGGATCGACGAACACGCCGACCTTGCCGGTCTGTGCGGGTACGCGCATGGCGAGCGCGCCGGCCCGATCGAACGTCACATGGCGTGGTGAAGGCGGGAAGAAGACGAAGCCGACATGGCTGGCGCCAGCGGCCACGGCCGTGTCGAGCGTCGCGGCGGTGGAAAGGCCGCAGATCTTGGCAGTGACCGGCATCGTCGCCGTCCATCGGGCGGCGGGCGCGATTCGGCAAGCGGAAGTTGCGGCGCGCCGTCCGGGAACGACACGCCGCGCGGCTGCGACGCCCTACTTCTCGTATTCGCGGACCAGCGCGTCGAACAGGCGCACCCCGAAGCCGCGCGCGCCCTTTGGCATGGTCGGCAGCGATTCGTCGGTGCCGTCGACGCCCGCCATGTCGATATGCGCCCAAGGGGTCGGTTGCGGCGTGAGGAAGCCGATGAAGTGCGCGCCGCGGCCAGCACCGGGGCCGGACTTGGTGGTGCCGTTGGCGATGTCAGCGACGGGCGATTCCATGTCCTTGGCGTAGCTGGGATGCAGCGGGAGGCGCCACACCGCCTCGCCCGAGCTGGTCGCGGCGGTCTGGACGCGGGCGGCCAGCGCCTCGTCACGCGCGAACAGGCCGGCATAGTCGTCGCCCAGCGCGGTGCTGACGGCGCCGGTGAGCGTGGCGATGTTGACCAGTGCGGCGGGCTTGTAGCGATCGATGGCGTATTGGTTGGCATCGGCCAGAACCATGCGGCCTTCGGCATCGGTGCTGATGATCTCGATCGTCTGGCCGTTCATCGTGCGGACGACGTCGCCGGGGCGCGACGCGTTGCCGCCGGGCATGTTCTCGGCCAGCGCGGCGATGGCGACGATATTGGCTCTCGCCCCGCGCCTGGCGGCGGCGAGCGCGCCGCCCATCACGGCGGCGGCGCCGGCCATGTCGCCCTTCATATCGCCCATGCCCGCGCCGGGCTTCAGCGAGATGCCGCCGCTGTCGAAGGTGATGCCCTTGCCCACCAGCGCGAGCGGGGCGGCGCTTCCGGCGCCGGTATATTCGACGATCATCATCCGCGCGGGGTACCGCGATCCGGCCGAGACCGAGAGGATCGAGCCCATGTTGAGCTGACGCATCTGCGCTTCGTCGAGCACGGTGATGCGGACGTTGGGCACCCCGGCGAACTGCGCGCGGACGGTCTCGACGAAACTGTCGGGGGTTTTGGCGTTGGAGGGCAGGGTAATGAGGTCGCGGGCCATGCGGGCGCCCTGCGCGACACCGGCGAGTTCGCGGGCATAGGCGGCCTCGCCCGAGGGGGCGACGATCGTGATCGGCTGGATCGCGGGCGCGGTGACGCCGCTCTTGAGGCGGTCGAAGCGATACTGGCCAAGCGTGGCGCCCATCGCGACATGCGCGGCGGGGTCGGCGACGCTGGCCGCGATACCACCCGCGACGATCGTGACGGGAAGGGCGTTGTCCTTCGTCTCCTGCGCGGCGCGGCCACCGAAATCGGCGAGTGCGGCGGATGAGAGCTGCCCCTGCGGGACGCCGACCAGCACGACCCGTTCATAGCCCCCGGTGCCGTAGAGCGAGAGCGTCTTGTCCGCCGCGGCCTTGAAGCCCGCGGTGGCGACCGCCCGGGTGACGCTGTCGCGCAGCGACGCGGGGACATGGGCGAGGTCGCCGGCGCCCGCCATCGGGATCACCAGCACACCGCCCGAGGGGGCGGCGGTCGCGAAGCGGACCGGGCGTTCGGCGGTGTTGGGACGGTCACTGGCGCTGACGCCGGTACCGATCGAAGCGCGCTCCGAACTGGCGAGCGCGGGACCGGAGGCAAGAATGGTGGCGGCAAGCAACAGGACGCGCATCGACAACAACTCCCTGAACGTTTGTGATATCGTCACATGCGTAACGACCCGTCAGGGCAAGGGCAATTGTCGTTAGTCGAAGAGTCGCTTGACCAGCACGACCATCGACAGCGGCGGATCGAGCGGCACGGGGAAGGGCCGCGCCTCACCGGTTGGCGCATAGCCATGGCGGACATACCAGCCGATCAGTTCGGCGCGGCGATCGATCACCGTCATCTCGATCCGGGCCGCGCCAAAGGCCTCGCGTGCCGTGGTCTCGGCGGCGGCCAGCAGTTGCTTCCCGATGCCGCCGGCCTGAAGCGTGGGATCGACGCAGAGCAGGCCGAGATAGGCGAGGCCATCGCCGCGGCTGGAGACGTTGACGCAGCCGAGGGC
>DATIGZ010000356.1:0-8153 GCA_035481255.1 Sphingomonas sp.
TTCCGCGGGTGCCCCGGTCAGCACGGCCAGCACTTGCCGTTCGATGTCGACAAGGTCGTCGGTGCGCTCGATCAGATGTGCGTTGCCGGTCGCCTTGAGCGTCGCGATCTGGTCGTGGATCGCTCCGCGCCACGCGAATCCCGCGCTGCTGCCCATGACGATGCGCGCTTCGGCTCCCGCCATAAGCTCCGGGTCGTCGATCAACGCGAGATGGGCGCGCATCACCGCGGCGATGCTGCCGCCCTCGCTCTCCGCGCGCGCGCCGATCCGGCTGCGAACCTCGCTTCGCGCGGCATTGAGCGCCGTGCGTTCGGCGTCGCTCCCCTTGCCCTCGCGTTCCACCGCGATCGCCGTCTGACGCAACCGCGCCGCCGGTCCCATCGCGAGACCGGGCGAGGCGATCACTCCGCCGATCTGCCCGGCCCCGAGCGCCGGCGCGGCTGGCACGACGGCGGCGGGCGCGGCAGCAGGCGCGCCTTCGCCCATGTCGGAGCCGAGCAGCGCGACGATCGCCGCAAGCGCCGCCTCGGCGTCGCTGCCGCGCGCCTGCACCACCAACTCGTCGCCCAGCCGGGTACCGAGCGCGAGCAGCGCGACGGTGCTGCGTGCGTCACCGCGCTTGTCGCCGTGAAGGATGTGGATCTCGGCCTCGAAGCCGCGCGCGCACTCACCCAACCGTGCGGCGGGGCGCGCATGGAGACCGTGGGGAAGGATGAGCTTGACCCGTTCCTCGATCACCGTGCCGTCGTCGGACCAGCGGCGCACCTCCGCCTTCGCCGGGGCGAGCGCCATCAGCTCCTCATGCGCGCCGACCGCGCGTCCGGTCGTGCGGCGGGTGATCGTGAACGCTTCGGCATTGGTGACGATCACCGGGGTGATCAGACTGGTCGCGCCGAGTGCGACGGCGTCCATGTCGAAGCGGATCAGCGGATCGCCGCGTGCGACCATGGTGCCGGCGGCGACCAGCGGGGTGAAGCCGCGACCCTTCAGCGCGACGGTGTCGAGGCCGATATGGATCAGGACCTCGGCGCCCTCGGCGCTGCGCAGCGACACCGCGTGGCCCGATTCATGAAGCGTCACCACTTCGCCGTCGAACGGTGCGCACACCGTGTCGCCGAGCGGCTGAATCGCGACGCCGTCGCCCATCATCCGCTGCGCGAAGACCGGATCCGGAACGCTGTCGAGCTGCGCCGCCCAACCTCGCAGCGGCGACGTGATAATCAATGCCATCCTTCCCCCGGCTCTGTTTATTGCGCCGCGCGGGCGAATTCTGTTTCTTCGGCCAGCGGTTCGCCGCCGATCCATGTGCCGCGCGGCTGCAGGCTCGTATCGAGCCAGACCCAGTCGGCGCGCATTCCCGGCGCGATCCCGCCATGCTGGCGCAGCGACAGAAAGCGCGCGGGCGTCGTGCTCGCCATCACCGCGGCTTCGGCCACGTCCAGCCCGGTCACCTCGACGGTGTTGCGCAACGCCGACGCCATGTCGAGGTGCGTGCCGGCGAGCGTCCCGTCCTCGAACAGGCAGACCCCGTCGCGGACCATGATGCGCTTGCCCTGAAGCATGAATTCGGTGTCGCCGGTGCCGACACTGGGCATCGCGTCGGTGACGAGCATCAGCCGCTCGATGCCCTTCGCGCGGACCGCGAGACGGACCACGGCGGGGTGGAGATGCGCGTCGTCGACGATCATCCCGCACCAGCTGTCGGAATCGAACGCCGCGCCCACGGCGCCGGGGTTGCGATGGTGCAGGGGCGACATCGCGTTGAACAGATGCGTAAAGCCGGTAAGGCCCGCGGCGATCGCGCGCTGCGCCTCGTCATAAGTCGCGTTGGTGTGCCCCGCGCTGACGATCACGCCATGCTCGACGAGCGTGCGGACATCGGCCTCGTCGCACAGCTCGGGCGCCAGTGTCAGCATCACGCGGCCGCGGCGCGGCGCGGTGAGCAGCGCCAGCGTGTCGGCATCGAGCCGGCGGATGCGACGCGCTTCGTGGATGCCGCGCTTCACCTCGTTGATGAACGGTCCCTCGACATGGATGCCGACCACGCCCGGCACGCCATGGTCGATCGCGGCGTCGACCGCCGCCAGCGCCGCGGCGATCTGGTCCGGCGTGTCGCTGATCAGCGTGGGCAGGAACGCGGTCGTGCCGAAGCGCGCATGCGCCGCGCCGATCGCGGCAATCGCATCGACATCGACCTGATCGTTGAACAGGACGCCGCCGCCGCCATTGACTTGCGTGTCGATGAAACCGGGCAACAGCCAGCCGCCGTCGAGATCGACCGTGCGATCGGCGGCGCCGCTGCCCGGACGGGCGAGCGAGACGATCACTCCGCCGGCGACGGTCACGTCCGCGCCGTCGAGCACCCCCTGCGGCGTGACGATCCGGCCGTTCTCCAGTCGAATCCTCATAGTGTTTCTGTAACCTTGTTGAGATGGGGCGGCGAATCCGGATCGCAGCCGCGTGCCAGCGACAGCGCGTTGGCCATTTTGTAGAAGCTCTGGATCATCAGGATCGGTTCGATCGCCGGATGCGCGGCGATCGCCGGAAGGCCCGCGTCCGCCGCCGCCGGATCGGCGAGCAGCACCTCGGCGCCGCGGCTGCGGAATTCGGCGGCGGTCTCGCGCACGCTCGTTCCCGCGCGGTCGCTGCTGGCGAAGGCGAGGACATGGAACGCCTCGCCGACGATCGCCATCGGCCCGTGGCGTACCTCCGCCGCGCTGAAGCACTCGGCGTGCAGCGCACAGGTTTCCTTGAACTTGAGCGCCGCTTCCTGCGCGATGCCGAGCCCGTAGCCGCGGCCCAGCACGAACAGGCTCGACGCATCCGTCAACGCCGTCACCGCGGGCGACCAGTCGAGCGCGAACGCCTGCTCCAGCCTTGCGGGCAGATCCGCGACCGCCGTCTCCAGCGCGGCATCCTCGGCCCAGGCGGCGACCAGCGCGGCGATCGCGGCGAGCGAGCAGATATAGGATTTGGTCGCCGCCACGGACCGTTCGGGGCCCGCCTTCAACGGGATCACGACGTCGGCGAGTGCTGCGAGCGGCGCGTCCTCGGCATTGACCATCGCGACGACGAACGCGCCGCCCTTGCGCTGATGCTCGACCGTGGCGAGCAGGTCGGGGCTTTTCCCCGATTGCGAGATGGCGATGCACAGCCGGTTCCCCGGCGCCACCGGCGCATCATAGAGTGAAGCGACCGACAGCGCGGCGGACGCCGTCGGCACGCCGGTCAGCGTCTCGATCAGATATTTGGCGTAGGTCGCGGCATGGTCCGACGATCCGCGTGCGCAGGTGACCACCACCGCCGGCGGGGAGGCGCGCAACCGGGCGGCGATCTGCGCGATGGCATCGCGATTCGCCGCCAGCATCCGCGCCACCGCGGCGCCGGCTTCGGCTGCCTCACGCTCCATCAGCGTACCCAAACTCGCTTCGGCCGCGTTCGGCGCCATTCCCGCATCTCTCCAAATCCGCCGGCCGGTTCGGCCGGTGCCCAAGTTGGTACTATATAGGTTATATTGGTCTCATCAAGATGTATGTTCGGGAGGATCAGATTTTGATGATCCAGCCCTTGCGCCGCAGCCATTCCATCGCTGCCCAGATCAGCGTGAGGTAGATCAGCACCGGCAGCAGCGACGCGAGCGGGTCGCCGATCGCCGCACGGGTTGCGTGGAACGGCAGCAGGAGCAGGTCCCAGGTGACCACGCCGGCGGTCACCTGGTGCAGCGTGTAGGCGGCGATGGCGTTGGCGCCGAACGCGAGCATCGCGGTCGCGGCGATACCGGGCGCGCGGCCTTCGCGATCGAGGACGTGGTGCAGCACCGCCAGCGTCAGCACGGTGAGGCCCGCGGTCACGAGCACGAACGGACTCGACCAGATATCCTTGACGATCGGAAAGGCGAGGCTCCACGCGATGCCGGCCGCAAGCATCGCCGCGCCGGCGATGAGCAGCAGGCGCGTGCGTTGCCCCTCGCGGTTGAGCAGCAGCTCGCCGATCGCGATCCCGATCAGTCCCTGCGCGATCGCGGGCAGCGTGCCGAGAATGCCCTCGGGGTCATAGCCTTCGGGACCCTTCACATAGAGATGGTCGCCGAGCAGGACGCGATCGGCCGAAGCGACGAAGTTATGTCCGCGCTGCCACAGATCATTGGGCAGTCCGTCGAGTGCGGGGAGCAGGGTCAGCGGCCAGTAGCCGACCAGCAGCACGGCGATCAGTGCCAGCCGCAGGCGCGGCCCGGCGAACAGGAACAGCAGCGCGCAGGCGCCATAGACCAGTCCGATTCGCTGGAGCACGCCGAACAGCCGCCAGTCGCGTGTCCCGAAATCGGAGAACCAGTAGAGGTTGGAAAGAATGAAGCCGAGCAGGATCAGCCGCGCGGTGCGGCTCAGGATCTGACCGCTCGGCGCGGCGCCCGCCGCGCGCTGGCGCAGCGAGAAGGGGATGGCGATCCCCACCATCGTCAGGAACGCCGGGAACACCAGATCCGCCAGCGTCAGTCCTTCCCAGGACTTGTGCAGCAGGATCGGCGCGACCTGCGCCTCGGCTCCATATTTCATCGCCGCCGCGGAGTTGACGAGGATCATCCCCGCCACCGTCAGGCCGCGCAACACATCCAGCGAAATCAGGCGCATGGCATTCCCCCCCATTCTGCCATCCAATGCCACGGAGCAATTTCGTTACGCCGACATAAATTTGCAATGGACAGTTCGTTTGATTTGTAGTCTATTGGTAATAGTCCAATTGCGCAATTGGTCTCATAAAAGGCTGGGAAAACGGCCCGGGGTATTGAGGGAAGGGAAAACGGGGAATGATCGGATCGACGGTCAAGGCGGCGGGGGCTCGCCACAATCTGTTTCACGGGATCTGTGTTGCCGCGCTCGCCAGCGCGATCGCGGTGCCCGCCTCCGCGCAGGAGGCGGCGGGTCAGGCTGCGGCGAGTGAGGAAACCGCCGAGGACGTGGTCATCACCGGCGCGCGCAAGAACCTCGAATCGGCGCAGAACCGTAAGCGCAACGCCGACACGGTGGTCGATTCGATCACCGCCGAGGATATCGGCTCCTTCCCCGACAAGTCGGTCGCCGAGGCGCTTCAGCGCGTGCCCGGCATTACCGTGATCCGCTTCGCCGGCACCGACGACACCTCGCACTTCTCCGCCGAACCCTCGGGCGTGATCGTCCGCGGCCTCAGTCAGGTTCGCTCGGAATTCAACGGCCGCGACACGTTCAGTGCCAATTCCTCGCGCGGGCTCAGCTGGCAGGACATCTCGCCCGAATTGCTCGGCGGCATCGATACCTACAAGAACCAGACCGCCGACCTGATCGAGGGCGGCATTGCCGGCACCGTCAACCTGCGTACCCGTGTCCCGTTCGATACGAACGGGCGGCTGCTCTCGGTGACGCTCAAGAATACCTATGGTGACATCGCCAAGCGATCGACGCCGGAAATCTCGGGCATCTTCAGCGACCGCTGGGACACCGGGATCGGTGAGGTCGGCGTGATGGTCAACGCCGCCTATTCGCATGCGATCACGTCGAGCCAGGGCATCCAGTTCGAACGCATGGGCATCTTCAACAACGTGTTTGGGCCGGGCAAGCAATATATCCCCAGCGGCATCTTCCTGCGCGAGAACGAATATGACCGGAAGCGCTACGGCGTCTCGGCGGCGTTCCAGTGGCGGTCCAAGGACGAGTCGATGGAGCTGACCGGTCAGTTCAACCGGTCGCAATATAACAATAGCTGGCGCGAATATGCGGTCTTCTCGAGCGCTTTCTACGGCGACCTTTACGGCCGGCCGACCGACTTCATGTACACCGACGCCAGCCAGATCGGGGCGTTGCAGGGCACCGCGCCGTTCAAGTTCGACAGCGATGGCGATTTCCTGAGCGGCTGGTGGTCGGCGCCGCGCCCCTATGTGGGCGAAGGCAACGAGAATCTCGGGCTGGGCCTCAATCAGGCGGGGCAGGCCTTCTTCAACCGCTGCTATTCGTGGGAAGGCTGCAACAACCCGCAGCGCGCGCCGCAGGTCGATACTCAGGCCAATGCGTTGCGCAACAAGCAGATCACCGCGGATTACGGTCTGAAGTTCCGCTGGGACGTGACCGACCGGCTTCGCGTGACGCTGGACGGCCAGTATCTCGACTCCACCGTCAGCAACTACAACGCGTCGGTCACGGCGCGCAGCTACGCCAACACCTATGTCGATCTGACCGGCAAATATCCGCGGCTTCAGTTCACGCCGACGGTCGCCGACAACATCAACCTGTCACCGGGCGGTCTGAACAACCCGAACAACTATCATTACTATTCGATCACCGACCACACCGAGGACAGCGACGGCCAGGAAGTCGCGTTCCGGATGGACGCGGAATATGACGTGGATTCGAGCTGGCTGAGCGCGATCAAGGTCGGTGCGCGCTATTCCGACCGCGATCAGACGGTGCGCTGGGGCGCGTATAACTGGGCCAATATCTCCAACAACTGGACCTACACCCAGGCGCCCTATTTCAACATCGACAAGCCGGTCTACGGCACGAACAGCAACCAGATTCATAATTTCGGCAGCGACTTCTTCGCCGGGGGGCAGACCAACCACCATTCGTTCGTGTTCTTCAACATGGACAAGCTGGTGAACAGCGCTGATCTCGCGAGGGCGCTGGGCCGGCCGTCGATCGGCGTGGGCGATTACTATCCGGTCTGTTCGGGGCAGGGCTATCGCGCCGGTGAGACGATCGAGAAGGACTTTGGCTGCTACCTGCCCAGCGAGGTCCACAGGGTCAGCGAAAGCACTGTCGCGGCCTATGCGATGGCCAAATTCGGTGGCGACGGTCTGGCGATCGGCGGGGTCAAGGTCTCGGGCAATATCGGCGTCCGGCTGGTCTGGACCAAGGACGCGACGCAGGGGGCGACCACCTTCGCCAATCCGTTCACCGCGTCGCAGCTGGATTGTACCCGGGGCACCGATCCGGCGACCGGCCGGCCCACCGCGACCGCGGGCTGCGTCGTCGGGCCGAACGAAATCGCGTTCAACAATGGCGCGACGCTGGCCGATACGACCACGGTCAACCATTTCCACGCATTGCCCAGCTTCAACATCAAGTTCGACCTGACCGACAAGCTGGTGTCGCGCTTCGCTTATTCGCGGGCGATGTCCCGGCCGGACTTCGGCTATCTGCGTAACTTCCTGACGATCACCCGGTTGTCGCCCAACCTCAACGATTTCAGCAATACGCGGGTGACGCGCGACGCTGCGGGCAATCCGATCGCTTATGACTGGGAATATACCGGTCAGTCGGGCAATCCGGGGCTGAAGCCGATCACCGCCGATCAGGTCGATCTGACCTTCGAATATTATTTCTCGAAGAACGGCTCGCTGACGCTGACCGGCTTCTACAAGCAGTTCTACGACTATATCCAGGCCGGCTCATTCATCCTCAACGTCAGCAACGGCGGCGTGAACGAGCAGGTGCGCATCACCCGGCCGGTCAATGGCGACGGCGCGGGGATTTATGGCGGCGAGGCGTCGTTCCAGACCTTCTTCGATTTCCTGCCCGCGCCGTTCGACGGGTTCGGGGTCCAGGCGAACTATACTTATGTGAAGAATGACGGGATCGAGACCATCGCCCTGACCAGCGAGACCGGCGCGGGCATCGGCGGCGGCGGTATCGTCTTCAACGAATCAGCGGTGAAGGCGAACGCGCTGGAGGGCGTGTCGGAGCACAGCTTCAACCTGGTCGGCATGTTCGAAAAGGGGCCGGTCTCGGCGCGTCTCGCCTATAACTGGCGCTCGAAGTTCCTGGTCACCGCGATCGATTGCTGCGTCGGGTTGCCGATCTGGCAGGAGGCGACCGGTTATCTCGACGCATCGGTGCGCTTCCGGGCGACCAAGAATATCGAGTTCGTGATCGAGGGCACCAACCTGCTCGGCACCGACACCGTCCTGCATCAGCAAGTGGACGCGGCCGGGCTGCTCAAGCCGAATGCGTGGTTCAAGAACGATCGCCGCTTCCAGCTCGGCGCTCGCCTGAGCTTCTGACCTGAACGCCGGCGCCGGTTCGGGGGGACTGGCGCCGGTTTTTTGGCGCGGTAAGGTTGATGGCGATGGCGGAACCGCTCGAACTGGTGATTATCGGCGGGGGGACTGCCGGCTGGATGTGCGC
>DATIGZ010000357.1:0-3194 GCA_035481255.1 Sphingomonas sp.
GCTCAAGAGCGTGGCGGGCTATGAGGTTTCGGGCAAGCGGCAGTTCACGGTCGATGCCGGTGGGCCGACGGTCAAGGCGATGCTGCCGCAGCGCTGGGGCGGGGAGATCGAGGAGGATCAGGTCTTCCTGATCGGCACCAACATGCCCGCGACGCGCCAGTCGATCGCGGCCGGCGCCTATTGCGCGGTCGAGGGGCTGGGCGAGAAGATCCCGGTCGAGGTGCTCGACGCCGGGCTGCCGGGCAAGCTCATCAAGGATCTCAACCCCGAGCGCTGGGAAGTGCGCAACTTCCTCAGCGATTCGGGCATCGCCGAGAAATTGCCCGACAATGAGGCGGACCGGACGAAGGCGCTGGCGAGCGTGGTCGCGGTCAAATGCGGCCGTCCGCTGCCGCCGGGACGCGACGTCGCGCTGGTGTGGGGCGCGGATATCGCGGGCGCGGGCGGCAAGACCGCGGGCGCCGAGCAGCGCTTCGACTTCACCGTGCGCAAGCCGTTCACCGCGCGCTTCGAATGCTCGCGCGTCAACCCGCAGGCGGGCTGCTCGCCGGTGCAGGAGGCGTGGGTACGCTTCAGCGCGCGGGTGCCCAAGGACGTCGCCGAACAGGTCCGCATCGAGCTGCCCGACGGCAAGAAGCTCGCGCCCGAGCTGTCGGACGACGACAAGCGGGCGAACACGGTCAGCGATTTGAAGTTCAAGGCGCCGCTGCCGGCATCGACCACGGCGAAGCTGGTGCTTCCGGCCGGGGTCAAGGACGAGAGCGGGCGCGTACTCACCAATGCCGAGCGCTTCCCGCTCGAGGTGCGCTTCGACGAGGCGCCGCCGCTGGTGAAATTCGCGGCGCCGTTCGGGATCATCGAGGCGCAGGAGGGCGGCATCCTGCCGGTCACCGTGCGCAACGTCGAAGCCTCGCTTCAGGGCAAGGGTCTGTCGGTCGCCGGCCAGCATATGCGCGTCGATGCGTCGGACGGCGTGATCGCCAAATGGCTGCGCAACATCGACAAGGCCGACGATTACGCGGTCGATGAGGTCAAGCGCGGCGAAGAGACGATCCGCATCAACCAGACCGGCGCCAAGTCGATCCTGCCGCAAGGCCTCGGCACCGCGCTTCAGCCGATCGCGCTGCCGGGCAAGGGCAAGGAGTTCGAGGTCGTCGGAATCCCGCTCAAGAAGCCCGGATTCTATGTCGTCGAACTGGCTTCGCCGCAGCTGGGGCAGGCACTGCTCGGCCGCAACGCGCCGCGCTATGTCGCGGCGGGCGCGCTGGTCACCAACATGGCGGTCCACTTCAAATGGGGCCGCGAGGGCTCGCTCGCCTGGGTAACGTCGCTCGACAGCGGCAAGCCGGTGTCGGGCGCGGCGGTGCAAGTCACCGACAGCTGCACCGGCGCGGCGCTGGCCAGGGGCAAGACCGACGATATGGGCCGCCTGACGGTCAAGCAGGGCATTCCCGAGCCGCAGAGCTGGGGCAATTGCGAGGATGCCAGCTCGCACCCGCTGATGGTGTCGGCGCGCAAGGGCGACGATATGAGCTTCACGCTGACCGCGTGGGGCGAGGGCATCCGGCCCTACGACTTCGACCTGCGCTATGGCTATGAGGCCGCGGGCGAGATCGTCCATACCGTGTTCGACCGCGCGCTGGTGCGTCAGGGCGAGGCGGTCAACATGAAGCACATCCTGCGCCGCCCGGTGGCGCAGGGATTCGTGACGCCGGCGGGCTTCACCGGCAAGTTGAAGCTGAGCCATCGCGGATCGGATACCAGTTTCGAGCTGCCGGTGACGGTCGATGCCAGCGGCACCGGCGAGACGCAGTGGAACGTGCCGCAGGGCGCGCCGATGGGCGATTACGACCTGCAGTTCGTCGGCCCCGGCAAGGACGGCGCCGAGCAGACGATCTGGACCAGCCAGTCGATCAAGGTCGACGAGTATAAGCTGCCGACGATGAAGGCGTCGGTCGCTGGGCCCAAGGAAGCCGCGATCAAGCCCAAGAGCCTGCCGCTCGACCTGTTCGTCGGCTATCTGTCGGGCGGGGGCGCGTCCAACCTGCCGGTGGAACTCCGCATCGGTTACTATGACGGCGTCGAAGCGCCCAACGGCTATGACGGCTACAGCTTCGGCGGCAAGGCGATCGCCGAGGGCACCAAGCCGCTGAACGGCGAGGGCGAGGAAGACACCGTCACGCTGCCGCCGATGCAGACGCTTCCCGTTACGCTGGGCGCGGACGGGACGACGCGCACCAGCGTCGACATTCCCCAGACGCTCGACGGCAACAGCCAGATGCGGGTCGAGATGGACTATCAGGACGCCAATGGCGAGATCCTGACCGCGTCGCGCCGCGTGCCGATCTATGCCTCGGGCGTCCAGCTCGGGATCAAGACCGACGGCTGGCTGATGAAGGAGGACGATCTGCGCCTGCGCTTCGTCGCGCTGGGCACCGACGGCAAGCCGATCAAGGGCCAGAAGGTTCAGGTCGCGCTGTACAGCCGCGAGATCCTGACCGCGCGGCGGCGGCTGATCGGCGGCTTCTACGCCTATGAGAATAACGCCAAGACGACGAAGATCAGCGCGAGCTGTTCGGCCAGCACCGACGAACTCGGCCTTGCGCAATGCGCGATCGATCCGGGCGTGTCGGGCGAGGTCTATGCGGTGGCGACGACCACCGACGCCCACGGCAATGTCGCGCGCGCCGTCACCTCGGTATGGCTGGCGGGCGAGGACGACTGGTGGTTCGGCGGCGACAATGGCGACCGCATGGACGTCATCCCCGAGCAGCAGGAATATAAGTCGACCGACACCGCGCGCTTCCAGGTGCGCATGCCGTTCCGCAAGGCGACGGCGCTGGTGACGGTCGAGCGCGAAGGCGTGATGTCGAGCTTCGTCACCGAGCTGTCGGGCGACAACCCGGTGGTCGAGGTGCCGATGCAGGGCGTGTACGCGCCCGACGTGTTCGTCTCCGTCATGGCGGTGCGCGGGCGCGTCGGCGGGTGGAAATTGTGGTGGGCGGACCTCGCACGGCGCTGGAACCTGCCCTTCTTCTCGCGCGAGGGCGCGGCGCCGACCGCGACGGTCGATCTCGCCAAGCCGAGCTACCGCCTCGGCATCGCCAAGGTGAAGGTCGGCTGGGAAGGCCACCGCATGAACGTGGCGGTCAAGGCGGACAAGGAACGCTATGCCGCGCGCGACACGGCGAAGG
>DATIGZ010000358.1:0-2056 GCA_035481255.1 Sphingomonas sp.
GGTGATGACCGGTGCTCCGCTGCCCCAAGGCGCAGATCGCGTGGTGATGGTCGAGCGCAGTCGCGTCGTGGGCGATGGAGTATATCTCGAGCCCCACGATGGCGAGCGATCCCATGTTCGTCGGCGCGGCGAAGATTTCGCGGTTGGCAGCGTGGTCGTTCCGCGCGGCACGTTGCTCGGCCCCGGCGCGCTGGTCGCGGCGGCGGCAGCGGATGTGGGCGAGGTTCGCGTCTGGCGGCGCCCGCGCGTGCGTTTGCTCGCCACGGGTGACGAGATCGCTGCGCCGGGCACGGCCACCGCGTTGCCGCATACCATACCGGATAGCCTATCGATTGCGCTTGCGGCCGTTGCGCGCAATTGGGGCGCGGAGATTGTCGCGACGGATCGCGCGACCGACGATTCCGCGGCAATCCGTGCAGCGGCGCGACGAGCGCTGAGCGATGTCGATCTGCTGATTATCGCGGGGGGCGCTTCGCGGGGTGATCGCGACCAGTGCCGCGCGGCGCTCGCGGCGATGGGCATGGACCTTGCCTTTGCAGACGTCGCGATCAAGCCGGGCAAGCCGGTGTGGTTCGGGCGATTGGGTAGGCTTGCGGTATTGGGGCTGCCGGGCAATCCGACTGCGGCGCTAACGGTGGCGCGGCTGTTCCTGGCACCGTTGCTCGCGGGGCTGGGCGGACGGCAGCCGAACGATGTCATGTGCTGGGAGACGCGGCCACTCGCCGCGCCGGTTGCCGCAAATGGCGATCGTGAGGCTTTTCTTTGCGGGGTTCCGACGCAGGGGGCGGTCGGCCTGCTTGAGCGTCAATCCGCATCGGGGCAGGCGATCCTTGCACAGGCCCGCTACCTGTTACGTCGCCCGGCCCATGCTCCGATGCTCGGGGCTGGTGCCCGCGTGCCGGTGCTGGCCTTTTAGGATGCGGTTGCTCGGCGCAATCATCGCGGGCGGAGCGTCACGTCGCTTCGGCAGCGACAAGGCACTGGTGCAGGTCGAAGGATGCAGCCTGCTCGCGCATGCGTGTGCTGCGCTGGAGCCACAGGTCGATGAGCTGACGCTGTGCGGTCGCGTCGCGCCCGGCCTGCGCTGTCTATCCGACCGGCCCCGCCCTGGATTAGGTCCGCTCGGCGGACTCGCTGCGGCGCTGAGCGTTGCATGTGCGCGGGGCTTCGATGCGGTGGTAACCGTGCCGGTCGACGTATTTCCGCTGCCCGAGGATCTGGTCGCGCGGCTTGGCGGCAAAGGGCCGGCGGTGTTCGCAACGCAATATCTGATCGGCGTGTGGCCCAGCGGGTTGGCCCCGCGGCTCGACCTGCATCTCGCAGCGGGACATCGCTCGCTGCGTTCCTGGATGGAGGCAGCCGACGCGCGGCGCGTGGACGACGCCGAACTGGGTCTGTTCAACATCAACCGACGCGAGGACCTGAACCGCGCGGTCGCGGCCTGAACGCTACGAACCATGTAAGCTATGGTGGACGCACTAGGGCTCGAACCTAGGACCCGCTGATTAAGAGTCCCGTCTAACATATTGTAAAACAAGCATTTAGCTGCATCCGTGCAACAGGTTACATATAACAAGCGACAGTGTCGCAACGCGTCGAACGACACAAATTTGGGTACGGTGATTCAGGCGCGAGAAGAGGGGTAGGGTGGTCGGATCGCATCGGACAGAGCCGCGTGCCGACCCCACCCGCTCGCTCACGCGCACGAGGCGGTGTGCTTGCGCCGCCGAGGGGGCGCAGTGTTCGCTCATGGAACACAAGCAGGAGTGAAGCGCTGGTAGTCAAGGCAACGCGAACGGGCGTTACTGCAGGCGCGGTTCTACCGGACACGATCTTCGGTCGGCGTCGCCTTTACCTTGAGTCCTATGGGAGACACGAGATGACCAATGAGAAGACCGATCGAGCTGAAGATGCTCGCCGACATGATGACAGCGATCTGATTGACGCAGTGGAGCCCGCCCCGGATGAAGGCGGTTGGTCTGGTGGGACACTTCAGCGAGATATTGGGACGCGCGCAGAACAAGCTCGAATTGTCGATGGCAAGACAGGCGTAACC
>DATIGZ010000359.1:0-1528 GCA_035481255.1 Sphingomonas sp.
GGCCTATTTCGAGGCGAAGCCGGGCAAGGCGGAGATCGCCGCCGTCCGCACGCTCGTCCCCAGCGCGAAGAAGGCGAAGGAAATCGTCGAGCTGATCCCCGACGAGGATTGGGTGACGCTGAGCCAGCAGGGGATCGCCCCGGTCCATGCCGGACGCTTCTATGTCCATACCTCGACCAATCGGGGGACCGTGCCGGTTGGCGCAAAGACCTTTCAGATCGAGGCGAGCCGGGCCTTCGGCACCGGTACGCATGAGACCACCGCCGGGTGCCTGCGCACGCTCGACGCGATGCGCGCGCGAGGCGAACGCGTCGACAACCTGATCGATATCGGCACCGGCACCGGCCTGCTCGCCTTTGCCGCGATGCATTTGTGGCCGCGCGCTTATGCGACGGCATCGGACATCGATCCGGTGTCGGTCGAGGTGACGGCGGAGAATGCCGCGATCAACTGCGTGCCGCTCGGCGTGATGCAGGGCCAGCTCGCGCTCGCCGCCGCCGCCGGGCTGGAGCATCCGCTGCTCACCGGCCGCGCGCCCTATGACCTCGTCATCGCCAATGTGCTGGCCGGTCCGCTGATCGAGCTGGCGCCGAGCATCAGCGCAGTGCTGGCCGAGGGCGGGACGCTGATCCTGGCGGGGCTGCTGGAGACCCAGGCGGAGCGGGTCGCCAACGCCTATCGCCGTCACGGCCTGCGGCTGGCGGGCAAGACCCCGATGGGCGACTGGCCGACGCTGCGGCTGCGCAAGCGGACGCGCTATGGCTGGGAGCGGACGACGCGGTCGGGGCCGGATGGGCAGGGGCTGGCGCCGGGGTTCGGGAGCTGGTGAGGCTTTCGTCGTCCCGGGCTTGAGCCGGGACGGGGCTTCTTCTTCCGCCTCAAGAACAGCCCGGCCCCGGGTCAAGCCCGGGGCGACGATGGCAGGGGTTCAGGCCGCGTCGCGGCTCCGCGCATAGTCCTGCGTTCCCAGCGTGATCACCCGGTCGCCCGGCTCGATCGCGGCGATGGCGATATCCGGCTGGGCCAGAATCTCGTCATAGAGCGGTGCGAAGTCCGTTTCGATCGTGACGCGCAGCAGTTCGTCGAAGCTGGGGATGACGAAGTAATTCTGCTGGAAATCGTCGATGCGGTAATTGGTCCGCATCACGCGCTTCAGGTCGAAGCCGATCCGGTTGGGGCTGTCGCTGTCGAGCGCATAGCGGCTTTCGCCATAGCTGGACACGATCCCCGCGCCGTAAATGCGCAGATCGTCATCCTCCTGGATCAGCCCGAACTCGACCGTGTACCAATAGAGCCGCGATAGCTGCTTGAGCGCGCCATGCTGCAACGCGCGCTGCCCGCCGCGGCCATAGGCCTCCATATAATCGGCGAATACCGGGTCGGCGAGCAGGGGGACATGGCCGAACACGTCGTGGAAGACGTCCGGCTCCTGCAGATAATCGAGCTGATCCGCGCGGCGGATGAAATTGCCCGCGACGAAGCGGCGATTGGCCATGTGATCGAAGAACACCTCGTCGGGCACGAGCCC
>DATIGZ010000360.1:0-3076 GCA_035481255.1 Sphingomonas sp.
TAGGTCACGCCGGTCGCGCCGATATCGCCGATCGTGTCGAGCCGCACCCCGCCCGAGGCCTCGGTCGGCACGCGCCCGCCCACCAAAGTCACCGCGCCGCGCAGCGTCGGCGGGTCCATATTGTCGAGCAGCAGATGAGTCGCCCCCGCCGCGAGCGCCGGCTCGATCTGGTCGACCCGATCGACCTCGACGATGATCCGATCGATCCCGGCATCGACGGCGCGGCGCACCGCCTCGCCCACTGATCCGGCGACCGCGACGTGATTGTCCTTGATCATCGCCGCGTCCCACAGCCCCATGCGATGGTTCTGCGCGCCGCCCATGCGGGTCGCGTATTTCTCCAGCCGGCGCAGGCCCGGAATGGTCTTGCGCGTGTCGAGCAGCGTCGCGCCGGTCCCGGCGATCTTGTCGACATAGCCGCGCGCCATCGTCGCGATGCCCGACAGATGCTGGACGGTGTTAAGCGCCGCGCGCTCGGCGGTGAGCAGCGCCCGGGCATTGCCGCGCAGCCGCATCAGATCGCTGCCCGCCGCGATGCGATCGCCTTCACCCGCCAGCAACTCGATCTCGACATCCGGATCGAGCGCGCGGAAGAAGGCGGCGGCGATCGGCAGGCCCGCCACGATGATCGCGTCGCGGCTGTCCATCACGCCGGTAAACACCGCCTCCACCGGAATCACCGCTGCGGAGGTAACGTCCCCCGCCCCGACATCCTCGGCAAGCGTGGCGGCGATGAACGCCGGAAGATCGAATCCGTCGAGTTGGAACGAAGTCATGCGCGCATCCTTGGCGGGAACCCGCCGCGGCTATAGCCGATGGCGCCCGCGCGCGAAGCCCCCGGCGACGCAACACACACCATGAATTCCGCCGACCCGTTGCCATGCCGCCGCGCCGAACCTATCTGCCAAGCGAAACAATCAAGGGGTTTTTAGGGATGACGACCTTCGACGATCGCGAACGTGCGTTCGAGGCCAAGTTTGCGATGGACGAGGAGATGGCGTTCCGCATCACCGCGCGCCGCAACCGCCTGCTCGGCCAATGGGCGGCGGAAAAGCTGAACCTCACCCCGGAAGAGACCGACGCCTATTCCAAGGCGGTGGTGCAGGCCGATTTCGAGGAAGCGGGCGACGAAGACGTGATCCGCAAGCTGCTGGGCGACCTGACCGCGGCAGGTGTCGAGATCGACGAGGCCACGGTTCGTCAGGCGGTCGAAGAACAGACCATCGAAGCGCGCCGCCAGCTGATCGAGGCCAGGTAATCATGCCAATGGCGGCGGAAGAGATCGAAGCGCTGATCCGGCAGGGCATCCCCGATGCCCGGGTCGAGATCACCGACCTGGCCGGCGACGGCGATCACTATGCCGCCCGCGTGGTGAGCGAGACCTTTCGGGGCATGCCCCGAATCCGGCAGCATCAGGCTGTCTATGCCGCGCTCGGCGGGCGCATGGGGGGCGTGCTGCACGCCCTTCAGCTCACCACCGCCGCGCCCGCGAACAATGAATGACCCGGAGCGAGTGACATGACGGACGAAACCCAGACCCATATCCAGAGCCTCGTCGATGCCAACGACGTGCTGCTGTTCATGAAGGGCACCCCGTTGTTCCCGCAATGCGGCTTCTCCAATCGCGCGGTCTCGATCCTCAGCCATCTGGGCGTGGCGTTCGAGAGCGTCGACGTGCTCCAGGATCAGGCCGTGCGTCAGGGAATCAAGGAATTCTCCGACTGGCCGACCATCCCGCAGCTGTATGTGAAGGGCGAGTTCATCGGAGGTTCGGACATCATGATGGAGATGTACGAGTCGGGCGAGCTGGCGCAACTTCTTGAAGAGAAGGGCGTTTCAGCCGCGTAACAACCGCGGTGTTTTGCGCGGTTTTGTAAAGGTAGCGTACCATGTTCGTGCAACCTCTCGCTGTCGCGCTCGGCGCGACGGCAAGGGACAGTGCGTCCCTGACGATTTGTGACCTGACGCAAAGCTATTCGCCCGCGGGAGGCGGCGGCATCAGCACTTATCTGCGCGAGAAGCGCGATTATGTGCTCAACCACACCCCGCACCAGCTGCTCCAGATCGTTCCCGGCCCCGAGGATCGCGTGACGATCAACGGCCGCCACATCTTCGCGGAAGTTGGCGCAGAGCCGGTGCGCGGCAGCCCGAACTACCGGTTCATCCTGCGAACCGATGCGGTGCGCGACCTGCTGGAACATTATCGCCCCGACATCATCGAATCGCTCTGCCCCTGGGTGCTGCCGTGGACCGCGATCAACCATCGCCGCGATTTCCCCGAGACGACGCTGGTCGCGGGCTACCGCACCGACTTTCCCAACGCGCATGTCCACCGTGTGGTCGAGGCCAGGGCCGGCAGCCTCGCGGCGCGGTTCATGCGGATGATCGCCTATGGCTATGCCGAGATCACCTATCGCGAATTCGACCGCATCTACACGCTGAGCGAGGACGCACAGCGCACGCTGGCCCGCAAGACGATCACACGCACCGATGTGATGCCGCTGGGCGTCGATACGACCATGTTCGCGCCGTCGAAGCGCGACGCGGGCTACCGCGCCTCGCTGGGGCTGCCGGGCGACGGGCCGCTGCTCATCTATGCCGGCCGCATCGACAACGAGAAGCGCGCCGACCGGCTGGTCGAGATGTTCCGCAAGCTGCCCGCGGATCTGGGCGCCGCCATGGTGCTGATGGGCGACGGCAAGCTGCGCGACCGGCTGGCGCGCGAGGCCAACGGGTTGCCGATCGCCTTTCCCGGGTTCGAGAAGGACCGCATAGAGCTTTCCCGCGCCCTCGCCTCCTCCGACATCTATGTCTCCGCGATGGCGGATGAGACGTTCGGCATTTCGGTGCTGGAAGCGCAGGCGTGCGGGCTGCCCGTGGTAGGCGTCGCCAGCGGCGCGATGCCCGACCGCGTGCCCGATGGATTCGGGCTGCTCGGTCCGGTGGACGACACCACGGCGATGGCAGCCAATGTCGAGCGGCTCTGGCGCGACGGCGCCGAGCTGATCGGCGCACGCGCCCGCGCCATGGTGGTCGAGAAATTCGGCTGGCACCGCACGTTCGAGCGGCTGTTCAC
>DATIGZ010000361.1:0-2700 GCA_035481255.1 Sphingomonas sp.
CGCCGTCGGCGAGGGTGGCGCCCGCCGTCCAGCCGCGCTCCGCGCCCAACGCGCGGAGATCGGCGGGCGACTTGCCGGTCTTTTGCTCAATGGTGTTGAGATAGGCCTGGAAGGACATGCTCCGCTCCTCAGGCGCCGACCGGGGTGCCGGCCGCGGCGGCCTCGACCGTGGCGATGTCGATCTTGCCCATCGTCATCATCGCATCCATCGCGCGTTTGCTGGCTGCGTGGTCGGGGTTGTTCCAGATCAGCTCCATCAGCCGCCTCGGCGTGATCTGCCAGCTGACGCCCCATTTGTCCTTGCACCAGCCGCAGGCGCTTTCCTTGCCGTCGTTGCCTACGATCGCGTTCCACAGCCGGTCGGTTTCTTCCTGATCCTCGGTCAGGAGCATGAAGCTGACCGCTTCGGTCTGGGGGAAGATCGGCCCGCCGTTGAGGCCGATGAACTGCTGTCCGGCCACTTCGAATTCGACGGTAATCACGTCGCCCGCCTTTTGCGAGGGCGTGTCGGAGGGGGTTCTGTGGACCGCGGTGACGCGGCTGTCCGGCAGCACCGAAGCATAGAAGTTCGCGGCTTCCTCGGCGGTGTGATTATACCAGATGCACGTAGTGAGCTGAGTCATGGCGTTTTTCCTCTCGAATTGAATGTCGGACTCGTGGCGGTGAACCCGCCAATATTTTTCGACGAACGACCTGCCGGTGCGGTCAGGCGAAGGGGCCGGCGCCATTGAGCGCGCCGTGGCCGAGCATCGCGGCCGCGGTGAAGCAGAAGGCGGCGACGCCGATCGCGACGCTCTGGGCAACGGGCAGATACTCGCGGAACAGGCTGCGCATTTGGGGTCTCCGTTCGGGGGCGGCCCATCTGTCGATGGCACTGGCCGCGAATCGCTTGCTTGATCTTGATGCGCGACTCAGTTATTAAAAGCAACTGCGAAGTTACAAAAAATGACTCAAAGCGATGAGGCGATGGAAAAACGGTGGTATGACGATGCCTGCGGAACGGCGCTGGCGCTGGAATTCGTGGGCGAGCGCTGGTCACTTCTGATCATGCGCGAGTTGATGCTCGGCGCGCGCCGCTTCGGCGAGTTGAAGGCGGATCTGAAGGGGCTCAGCGCGAATGTTCTGACCCAGCGTCTGGAAAGCCTGGAGCGCGCGGGGATCGTGGTACGGCGCAAGCTGCCGCCGCCCGCCAACGTGCAGGTCTATGAGCTGACGCCCTGGGGCTATGAGAGCGAGCCGATCTTCCAGACGATGGGCCGATGGGCAACGCGGTCGCCGTTGCACGACCCGATGCTGCCGCTCTCACCCGTATCGGCGATGTTGTCGCTGCGGACGATGATCAATCCCGACCGGCCGGACCTTAAGATGACGATCGGCTTCCGCTTTCCGGGCGCTTCGTTTGTCGGAAAGCTCGACAAGGACGATCTGGCGATCGTGCGCGGTGAGGCCGCGGACGCCGACGTCGTGTTCGAGACCGATCCGACGCGGTTCGTGTCGCTGGTCTATGGCAAATGGCCGTTCGCGGAGTCCGAGGCCGAGGGCCGGCTGCGGCTGACCGGGGACCGCGCCAGGGCGCAGCAGTTCGTCGACTTGTTCGCGCTGCCCGAGAAACTCAACCAGGGAGATGCGTGATGGCGAAGATCGAGCGGATCGAGATCGAGAATGTCCTTCAGCCCGGCAAGACCTATCGCGTCGAGGCGGGAAAATTCGCGGCGATGCGCGATGCGATGCTGGCGGTGTTGCCCGCGGCCGCGCCCGGCCTGACTCCCGGCGAGATCAAGGCCGCGGTGCTGCCCCGCCTGCCCGAGGCATTGTTTCCGGCCGGCGACAAGGCCGGATGGTGGATCAAGGCGGTTCAGCTTGATCAGGAGGCGAAGGGCGTGATCGCCCGTTCGACCGCGCCCGTGCGGCTCTATCGGGCGTGATGCGGTGCCGGAAATGACGCAGCGCGGCACAAGTGTCTCGACTTGGGGTCGCGCGCGGGGCTAGGGACTGCGGCGACTCTTCGAAGGCCCTGCCATGACCGATATTCCGAACACCCAGCCCGACAGCCGGGAAACCACGATCCTCGAAGCACCCGACAAGCAAGTCAGCGTGCGCGACCTGTTCGGCATCGATATCGACATGGAAGTGCCGGCGTTCAGCGAGGCGGACGAGCGGGTGCCAGATCTGGATCCCGCCTATGTCTTCGACCCGGACACGACGCTCGCGATCCTCGCGGGTTTCGCGCACAACCGCCGCGTGATGATTCAGGGCTATCACGGCACCGGCAAGTCGTCGCACATCGAGCAGGTGGCGGCGCGGCTCAACTGGCCGTGCATTCGCATTAACCTCGACGCGCATATCAGCCGTATCGACCTGATCGGCCGCGACGCGATCGTGCTCAAGGGCGGGCAGCAGGTCACCGAGTTCCGCGAGGGCTTGCTCCCATGGGCGCTGCAGACACCGACCGCGCTGGTCTTCGACGAATATGACGCGGGCCGCCCGGACGTGATGTTCGTGATTCAGCGCGTGCTGGAGACCGAGGGCAAGCTGACCCTGCTCGACCAGAACCGCGTGATCCGCCCGAACCCGTATTTCCGCCTGTTCGCCACCGCCAACACGGTCGGTCTGGGCGATACCAGCGGGCTGTATCACGGGACGCAGCAGATCAACCAGGGCCAGATGGACCGCTGGAACATCGTCGTGACGCTGAACTAT
>DATIGZ010000362.1:0-12399 GCA_035481255.1 Sphingomonas sp.
CCGCGGGCGTGCCCGGCCGCAGCACGTCATATTGCCCGCCGATCGCGCGGACGAACAGTTCGGCGCCGCGGTCCTTGTCGAAGAAGATGATGCGCGGATGGAATTTGCGCGCCTGCGCCAGCAGGAAGTTGAGCACCACCGTCTTGCCCGACCCCGACGGGCCGATCACCGTGAAGTTGCCGAGATCGCCATGGTGGAAGTTGAAATAATAGGGGCCGGCGGCGGTGGTCTCGAGCAAAGTCACCGCCTCGCCCCAGTGATTGCCGGCCGCCTGCCCGACCGGGAAATTGTGCCCGCTCGCCAGTCCCGCGAAATTGCCGGTCGAGATCAGGCCCCGGCGCGCGATATATTTGAAGTTTCCGGGGAACTGCGCCCAGAATGCGGGCTCGAGCGCGATATCCTCGCGCACCGCGATAATGCCGAGATCGGCGAGCGCGGCCTGCACTTCGGCCACCGCCTGATCGACCGTGCCGGGCGTATCGCCCCGTACCGCGATCGTCATGTGATGCTCGCCGAATCCGGCGCGTCCGGCCGCGACCTCGTCCTTGGCGCTGGTCAGCTCGGATCGCAGGCTGATCGCCTCATCCTCCGCCGACCGCATCCGCCGCAGCGCGAGGTTCATCCGCGACAGCGCGACCTGCCGGTCGACGAAGCCGAAGCTCTGCGACACGGTCAGCTCGAACGGCAGGCGCAGCAACTCGTCGAGCATCCCCGGCGCGGTCTGCCCCGGATAGTCCTTGATCGAGATGATGCCCTGAAAGCTGCGCCCGCTTCCGGCCGCCGCCTCCAGCTCGATCGCATTCTGCCCGAAGCTGATCCGCCGATAGGGCAGATAGGCGCCCAGATCCTGCATCGGCAGCAATACCGGACGCAGTTCGCCATTATAGAGCGTCGAGAGGAATTCGAGCGGCTCGGATGCGACGCCCTGCGGCGTTTCGTACACGCCGAGCAGGCGCGGCGAATAGACGGCGAGCGCGGCGGTCAGCGCCTCGCGCGCTTCGCCCAGCGCGCGCAGTTCCTGCGCCTTCGCCGCTTCCGCCGCGGCGCCGGTCAGTCCGCCGCGAAGCCGGTCGAGCAGGCCGATCCGGCCCTGCAACGGGCGCCGGACGATCGTCAGGAACAGGTCGTTGACGTAGAGTTGCTTGCCCGCCAGCCGCTCGCGCCACGCGGTGTCGAGCCGTGCGGAGAAGGCGTCGGGAAAATCCGCCGCGAGGCCCGCATCGATCCGCTGCCGCACGACATGGTGATAGACCGCGAAGCGTGAGGAACCGATCGCCTGCAGCGTCGCGTCGCGCAGCCGCTTGCGGTAGTTCAGCTCCTCGCTGTCGGCGGTCTCGAACAGCAGCCCGCCGATCTGGATAAACTGCATCAACAGGCCGTCGCGCGTCTCGATCGTGTGGTCATCGACGTGCCGGGCATAGGGCAAGTGCTTGCCCGCGGGCGCCTCGCGCGCGACGACGCGCGGATCGCGGGTCAGGGCCGGTAGGAGTTGCAACGCCAGATACCGTGATTGCGCACGCGCGGGCAGCGGCTGGCGCGCGTGATCCAGAGGTCGAAGAAGCGCGGCTCGCGCAGACACAGCAGCATGCCTGCGCCGTGAATAGCGATCGCGGCGAGCAGCACCCATGCCGAACGGAAGATCAGGAACAGCTCGGTCGCGATGATCGCGTTGGCGATGAAGAAGGTGTAGGTGACCCCGGCGAACATCTGCGGCCGGGTCAGTGCGACGAACACCGTGTCGCGGTCGAGCCCGTTCATCGCGGCTCAGCCCGCGCCGGCGGTCGCCTGAATCCCGGCAACGATGCTGGCGGCACCGAACAGGATGAAGCAGCCGAGAATGACGGTCGCGCCGTAGCGCCAGTTGATCCGCCCGGTGAGCATCAGCAGGCCGACGGCGGCGACCGCGATCACCGCGACGACGGTGGCGACGGTGCCGAGCAGCGTTCCCTGCAACCAGCGCACCGCGCCGACGATCGCGCCCGAACCCTGGGGATCGGCCAGTTCCTGTGCCGCGGCGGCGGTGGACCAGATGACGGCGACGGCGGAAGCGAGGCCGGCCGAAACGCGCCGGAAGATCTTGTTGGTCACGTTGGGTCGCCCATCAAACGGTTCATTCACGCATCCTGCCCCCGCCGGGGCATGTTGCCAACCGGCGGCCTGCAACTGTCATACCCCGAAACGGGGCAGGGTCAGACGGTGACGATCGCCACCTTGCCGCTGCCATGGCCAATGCGCTTGAAGCGCGGCACGTCGCGGCTCAGCGCTTCGACCATCGCCGCCTTGTCGCTCGTGTCATAGGTCGACGGCAGGTCGGGGGCGAAGGCGATCCACCCCGACGCGGCATAGTTGCGCGCCGCGGTCTCGGCCGCCGCGTCGAGCTTGCCGCTCTCCGACACCAGCAGGACGACGTCGAGGTTGGTCTTGCCGCGCGGCACGGCCATGAAGCCGTTGACGACGCGATGGCCGTCCACCGCGTACTTGCCCTTGTAGGTCTTGACCTTCGCGCCGCCGACCGCTGCCAGGGCCTGTGTCGTCATGCCGCCCATCGCAACCGATGCGATTCCGGCGGTGCCGATAAATCCGCGGCGGCTGATGCGGCCCTGCGTTCCGGTGTCATTCGAAAAGTTCGACATGGCCCCCCACCTTGCTCAAACGTGAAGACGCAGCGTAGCGTGGCGCGGAGCGCGATACAATCGCTGATCTGATGTTAAGTAAGATGTTAAGTAAAAGGGGTGGGAATGGCGGAACAGGCGGTGATCATCGACGCAACGGAACAGTTCCGCCGCGCGGTGATCGAAAGTTCGGCGCTGCAGCGGCGACTCGGTGAAATTGAGATGCCGGACCTGTTCGAGGCCGAGATGGCCGACGCCGCCGCCGAAATGGGGATCACGCTGCCGCCCGACGCGATCACCGCGGAAGGCGCGGGGCCGGATCTGATCGGGCTGTCGCGTTTTCAGGCGGCACCGGTGGAGCTCGATCACTGGCCGCAGATCGGATGGCTTCCGGTGCGTTCGGTCCCGGCGAACGGGGCGCCAGCGTTCGACTGGGCGTGGTTCGGCGACCGCACGCTCGGCGAGCCGCTGTTCGAGGATTCGGTGCGGCGCGTGGCCGGCCGGCCGCTCAGCCGGGCCTTCCGGACCCGGACCAGCCTCGATGCGCTGATCGCCGGAGCGGCGGCGGAGGAAACGTTGCCGCCCGACGGCTTCGTCTTCCACATGTCGCGGTGCGGATCGACGCTCGCGGCGCAGATGCTGGCCGCGGTGCCCGGCCATGTCGTGGCGTCGGAGCCGGAGCCACTCGACACGGTCGTGCAGTGGGCGGTGACGTCGGGCGCGCCGCCGGAGGTTCAGGTGGCGGCGCTGCGGGCGATCGTCGCGGCGCTGGGGCGCAAGCGCGGCGGGGCGCTGCGGCGCTATTTCCTCAAGCTCGACGCGTGGCACGTCCTGACGCTGCCGCTGTTCCGCGCCGCCTTTCCCGACACGCCCTGGCTGTTCCTCTATCGCGAGCCGGAGGAGGTGATGGTGTCGCACCAGCGGATGCCGGGCATGCACTTCGCCGGCGGCGGCATGCTGTCGCTCGGATCCGCCGTAGATCCCGGGACGAACTTCTCGATCGAGGAACATGGCGGCAAGGTGCTGGCGCGGCTTCTGCACGCCGCCGCGGAGCATTACCCGCTGGGTGGCGGGATGCTGGTCGACTATTCGGTGCTGCCCGACGCGATGGACGCCGCGATCCCCGCGCATTTCGGTTTCACCCCCGATTCCGCCGAGCGCGCGGCGATGACCAGCGCGAAATCACGAGACGCCAAAGCCCCGGACACCCCCTTCCGTCCGGATTCGCAGGCCAAGCGTACGGAAGTCACGTCGGTGATCGGAGATGTCGTTGCGCGGCATCTGCGCGTACCTTACGACCGGCTGGAAATGCTGCGCATAGCCGCAGGCGGTTGACCGGCGGTGGTTTTTTGAACGGGCTGGCATCAGCTAGCCATAGCCGGAATGATTGACTCGCGGCCCGCCTGCGCTACAAACTCGCTTTGGAAAACAACGCTGCGGTGAGTGGTCAGTCCGCCAGTTTTGCGTGAGGTTTGGGCTAGGGGGCAGCCGGTTCATCGGTGCGCGCCTGATGGTTTTGGGGGAAAATATGGCGACACCGTTTATCGGACAGCTCATGACCGTGGGCTTCAACTTCGCGCCGCGCAACTGGGCGACGTGCAGTGGTCAGATCCTGTCGATCGCACAGAACACGGCTCTGTTTTCGCTGCTCGGCACCACCTATGGCGGTAACGGTCAGACGACGTTCGCGTTGCCCGATCTGCGCGGCCGCGCGGCGATGGGTTGGGGGCAGGGGCCGGGTCTCAGCAATCGCAGCCTCGGCGAGGTCGGCGGAACCGAGAATACCACGCTGATCTCGACCAACATGCCGTCGCATACCCACACGCTGACGCCGGTGACGGTCAATGCCGTCAACATCAAGGCGAGCGAGCAGGCGCCGCAGGCCGGCGCCTATCTGGGGCGCGGGGTGGATACGGCAACCACACCCGATTCGATTCCGGAAATCTACGTTCCGGCCAGCGCGGTCACCACTCAGCCGCTGATCCCGCTGGGCGGCGTCAACAGCGCCGGGACCACGGGCGTGAGCGGCAACAGCATTCCGTTCTCGACGATGCAGCCCTATCTGGTGCTGACACAGGTCATCGCGCTTCAGGGCATCTTTCCGTCGCGGAACTGATCTGCCGGTTTGGCGGTCCCAAGTCCGGACCGCCCAGTTTGGATGAAGTTTGGGCGAGGGTGCCGGCCGGTTCTTTGGCAAGCATCCGATGGTTCTGGGGGAATATATGGCGTCACCGTTTCTCGGGCAGTTGATGACCGTGCCCTATAATTTTCCGCCGCGTGGCTGGGCGACCTGCAGTGGCCAGATTCTGTCGATCGCGCAGAACACGGCGCTGTTTTCGCTGCTCGGTACCACCTATGGCGGCAACGGCCAGGTCACGTTCGCGCTGCCCGATCTGCGTGGCCGCGTTGCGCTGGGCTGGGGGCAGGGGCCCGGACTGGCATCCTATGTTCTCGGCGAAGTGGGCGGAACCGAGAGCACCACACTGACGGTCAACAATAATCCCGCGCATAACCACACGGTCGCGCCGGTGCGCGTGAATGCTGTCGACATCAAGGCGAGCGAGCAGGCGCCACAAGCCGGGGCCTATCTGGGGCGCGGCGTGGACACGGCGACCTCGCCCGACATGATCCCGGAAATCTATGTTCCGGCCAGCGCGGTCACCACTCAGCCGCTTCTCCCGCTCGGCGGCGTCAACAGCGCTGCGGCCACGGGCGCGAACGGCAGCAATATCCCGTTCTCGACGATGCAGCCCACTCTGGTGCTGACCCAGGTCATTGCGATTGAGGGTATCTACCCCTCGCGGAACTGATCCCTTTGACCGGGCGGGTATCGGTCCGCCGGCGTCAGTTGAATACGGCCTGGTAATAGTTGCCCGGCGCGGCGTTGTACGGCGTCATCACGCCCTCGAGGTAGACGAGATCGGGGCCGAAATTTCCGCTGCGAAGCGTATAGATCCCGGGCGACAGCTGCACCTTCGGGTCCGAGTGGAAGATCAGGATGAAGGGCGGGCGCAGCGTTGCCCCCTGATCCTTCAACGCCGTCGCCTCGACCAGCGTGATGTCCACATTTCGCGGTTCGCAATCGACGCGCATCGCCTTGCCGACATACGGGGTAAATTCTTCGAGCAGCATCGGCCGCGGGAGGAGCTCTTTGGTCATGCGACCGATCCTAGAATGATTTCCATTCCAATCAACCAAGCGTATCGCGGTCTCATGGGTGGCAGATGGCGATGACGGATCCGCATGCGCGTTTCGATGAAGCGCTGGCCGCGCGCGCACCGCATTTGCGCTGTCGGCCGGAAGACGCCGCGGACAGCATATTCCTCACCGGTCTTGCGATCGCCTGCTCGCCGCTCGCGGCGATGCTGCCCGAACCGATGCTGCGCCAGCAGGTCGAGTTCCAGCATGCCTCGCACAATGGCGCGCACCCACATGCGATGCACCGGATCGCGATGCTCGGCGCTGCGCCCGTCGGACGGATCATGATCGACTGGGACGGACATGAAACCCATCTGGTCGATATCGCCGTGCTGCCCGCGCATCATGGGGCGGGCATCGGCTCCGCAATGTTGAGCGCATGGCTCGACGTCGCCGATGCGCGCCAGCAGTCCGCCCGGCTTGAAGTGCGTGCGGACAATCCCGCCGCGCGCCTCTACCAGCGGCTCGGTTTCCAGTCCGTCCTCGATCCCAACGACTGGTCGCCGGTCGTCACCATGTCGCGGCCCGCCGTTTGAGCGCCGTCGAGGTTAGGCCGGGGATGCGCGCCGGCGCCGCTACCTTGTGGCGCGGCACGGGCGCGATGGCCGGCGCCTTCGCCGCGCATGCGGGCCGTGCGGGGATTGGTGCCGCAATGCTGGTCGCCGCCGCCGCCGCGCTCGACGGCGCCGGTATCCTGCTGCTCGTGCCGATGCTCAACATCGTCGTCGGAGGAGGACATGGCGAGATCGCTTCCCGCCTTACCGCGATGGGATTCGCCACGCCGTTCGCACAGCTTGCACTGCTGGTGGCGATCTTCCTTGGGATCGCGCTGCTGCGC
The DNA here is from genome assembly GCA_035481255.1 of Sphingomonas sp. Lineage (GTDB taxonomy): Bacteria > Pseudomonadota > Alphaproteobacteria > Sphingomonadales > Sphingomonadaceae > Sphingomonas. The sequence continues at coordinate 6,649 of DATIGZ010000362.1, forward strand.
GCCGCCGTCACCTACGCGCGCGACATTGTGCTCGCACGGCTTCAGGCGGGGTTTGTCGAGGCCGAGCGTAACCGCCTCATCACCCGGCTGGCGCACGCGCCATGGCCCCGCGTCGCGGTAATCAGCCATATGCGCGTTGCCAGCCTCCTCTCGCAGGAGATCGGCCGTGTCGGCGCGACGCTGCAAACGCTGCTACACATGATCGTCGCGTTCGCGATGCTGGTCGTGCAGGGTACGCTAGCGTTCGCGCTGGCACCCGCACTCACGTTCAGCGTCATGCTTTGCCTGCTTGCCGCGGCGGCGCTGTTTCTGGCGGCCAGTCCGGGCATCCGCGCGCTGGGCGGCGAGCTGGTACAGGCCGGGCAAGCGATGATGGCCGGGACCGGTGCCTTCCTTGCGGGGCTGAAGGCGGCGGCGGCACAGGGCGCGCGGGGCCATTTCCTTGCCGAGCATTTGCGCATTCAGGCCCGCGTCCGCCGTGCGTCGGTCGGGTTCGCGCAGCGGCAGGGGCGATCGCAGCTCGCCTTCAGCGTGGCGGCGGCGATTCTGGCCGGGCTTGTCGTGCTGTTCGGCTTCGGCTGGTTCGGGGTCGCCCCCGCGCTGCTTATCACGGTGCTGGTGATCTTCGCGCGGATGCAGGCACCCGCAGCGTTGCTGCTTCAGTCCGCGCAGTCGCTCGCTTTCTATCTGCCGAGCTTCGAAACGGTGCGCGGCTTCGACGCGGAGCTTGGTGAGGCGGCGGACACGCCCCAACCCGTGTCGCCGCCGCCCGGTTCGCTGGAACTCAGCGACGTCACCTATCTCCATCCCGGCGGGCGCGGGGTGGAGGGGGTCGATCTCACCATCGCGTCTGGCGGCTTTGCCGGAATCGCGGGGCCGTCGGGTGCTGGCAAGACCACGCTGGTCGATCTGATCGTCGGGCTGGTCGTGCCGCAATCGGGTAGCGTCTCGGTCGGCGGCACGGCGCTCGATGCTCGGACGCGCGCGGGCTGGGCGGCGTCGGCCGCCTATGTTCCGCAGGACGGGTTCCTGTTCCACGATACCGTGCGGCGCAACCTCAACTGGAGCAGTCCCGACGCAACCGATGCGGAGATCGCGGACGCGCTCGAAATCGCGGGCGCCACGGCCATCGTCGCCCGGCTCGCCGACGGCCTTGAGACGGTAATCGGCGAGCGCGGCGGCCTGCTTTCGGGCGGTGAGCGTCAGCGGCTGGGCATCGCCCGCGCATTGCTCGCGCGGCCGCGGCTGCTGGTGCTCGACGAAGCGCTGAACGCGATCGACGCCGCGGGTGAGGCGGACCTGCTCGCCCGGCTGGCGGCGCTCGATCCGCGCCCGACGATCGTGATGATCACCCATCGCGAGGACAGTCTGCGCTGGTGCGATATGGAGATCCGCGTGGCGGAGGGCAGGGTCCGCGCCGTCACGCGGGCTTGAGCGTGGCCGGACCGAAACAGGCGACCACCGTATTGGCGGAGAAGCTGCCCGCTCCCCCGCTCACGATCACATTGCCGGCGCAGGCCCAGGCATGCGCGCGCAGCTTCTTGTCCTGCGCGTCTTCGCCGGCGCCGATCGCGACGCCGAAATGGATCGCGCAGGGCACCCGCCACAGCGCGCAAAGCACCCGTGCGGTCAGCGCCTGCGGGTAGCAATCGGCACGAAACCGGGCATGGCGTCCCGCCAGTTCGATCGTCTGCGCGAGCAGCAGAGCGCGCCGTTCCTGCTCTGCGTTGATCGGAGGCTTGATCGCCACCGCGCCCAGATTGGTACCCAGCCGGGGAGCGATGCGGCGGAACGGAACCAGCGCGATCACTGCCGCCGACAAGCCGATCAACGCCCAGGCCGGCAGCACCCACAGCAGCACGAACAGCGGCATGCGGCGGGCGGAAGCAAGTTTGCGCGCCAAGGCTCCGCGCCGATCCATGTTCTTCGTCCAGCTTTTCGGCTTGTGGCGGGCGGCCACGCGCGGCAAGACCGTAACAGGCGATGCGGGTGTCGCCAACAGGCGGGCACGGGGCGGCGGGGTGCAATGTCCAACCACATGATCATCAGCCAGGAGGTGGGCAAGCGGATCACCGCCACCGACGAATGCGCACTGGTCCGCGCGGCCTATGCGCGCAATCCGGACTCTCCGCTGCTGCGCGAACGGCTGGCCGGGCTTCTCAACCTTTGCGATGCCTATACTGAAACGCTGGCCCTTTATGCGGCCGCCGACCCCGGCATCTTCTCCTATCGCGAGGCGATGCTGCTGGCGAACGCGCACATCGCGCAGGAGAATGAGGCTGATACCCGCCGCGCGGGCGACGCGGTCGGTGTTGCGCTGGAGCGGGCGGACAATGATCTGGACCGCGCGGTCGCGCTCGCGCTGATGGGCAAGGTCAAAAACCGGCTCGGCGATCCGGCGGGTGCGGAGGATTGCGTCACCCGCGCGCTCGAGCTGGATCCGCACAACAAGGACGCGTGCAAGCGGCTCGCCACGTTGCTGTTCGATCGCGATGATCCCGGCGCGGTGCTCGCGGTGACCGATCGGCTGCTCGAACAGGGTGTGGGGCATTCGCGGCTGTTCGCCGCGCGCGTGCTGGCGCATACCAAGCGTGGCGAGATCGATGCTGCACGGCAGGTCGCGGGTTGGGATCTGTTCGCGCGCCGCGCGACACTGACCCCTCCGCCGGGTTGGGACAGCCTTGAAGCGTTCAACGCCGCACTCGCGGACGAGCTGCTCAACCATCCCGGGATGCGCTTCAACCGCTATGGCTCGGCGTCTGAACAAACGTGGCGGATCGACGCGCCGATCACCCGTGAAGCGCCGCTGGTGCGTGCGCTGGTCACGCAGATCGAGCAGGCGGTCGACGCGCATATCCGGGACATCGCCGGGGATCCGCATCCCTGGGCACAGGCGCGGCCCGAGCGCGCGACTCTCCATTGCTGGTGCGTGATCACCGAAAGCACCGGGTATGAGACGTGGCACGTCCACCAGTTCGGCTGGATGAGCGGCGTCTATTATGTCCAGATCCCGGATTCGATCGCGCAGGGCGACGATGCGGGCGGCTGCATCGCCTTCGGTCTGCCTGAGGATGTCGGGAGCGACACGGTTTCGGCGGATTATGGACAGGAGCTGGTGCGCCCCGCCGCGGGAACGCTGATGATGTTCCCGTCGCACACGTACCACCGCACCTTCCCGCACGGGCTGGCCGAGCGCAGGATCTGCTTCGCCTTCGACATCTGGCCCGCCTGACCGCGCCGGTGCGCGGGTTCGTCGTCTATGGTCTGCGGGCGCACTCGCAGATCGATATTCCCGGCGGAATTCCCGCCGAAGCGTCTGGCACGCCCGACGTCACCATCACGCTTGCGGCTGCTCGCGCCGCGCAGTCGGACCGGATCTACCGGTTCGAAGGCGCGGACCTCTGCTTCACCGCGCCGGGCATCGCCGAATATCGCTGCCGCGCGGACGGGATCCGCGTCACGCCGCACCCGGCGGCGGGCGAAGCGGATGTCGCTGAGCTGCTGATCGCCACCGCCTTGCCGGCCTTGCTATGGATCCGCGGCGGCTTCGTGCTCCACGCCGCGGCGGCACGACTGGCGGGGCATGACGCCGCGATCGCCATCGCGGGCGCCTCGGGAAGCGGCAAGTCGACCGTCCTTGCCCAACTCATCGGCGCCGGCGGATCACTGCTGGCGGACGACACGATCCTGCTGGCAGCGCGCGACAGCGGGGCGGAGGCCGCGGGTCTTCCGGGCGGATATTTCATGCGCGAGGGGGAGGGGCGCCGCTTCCACCCTGTCCCCGGCGAACGGGCGCTGGTTCGTACGCCGCTCGCGGCGGTCCTGATCCTGTCGCACGGCGATACCGGAGCGCTCACGCGCGTCGCGCCGGTCGCTGCGGTTGCGCAGCTGCACGCCAACCGCCACCGCCCGCGCGTACCGGCGCTGCTGGGACGGGAAGGCGCTGCGCTGGCGGATTCGGCGTTACTCGCGGGGGCGATCCCGATATACGCATGGCGGCGGCCCGCCGGGGCGCTCGATCTGGCGGCATGGGAATGGACCGCGCTGGCGCGTTGCGCGGCGGGCAATGAGGTTGGACATGACGGACAAGCTTTGGCGGCGCAATGACGATTGGGTGGGGTCTCCCATCGAGGACAGCTATGTGATGGTGAATATCGAGAGCGGCACCTATGTCGCGCTCAACCCGACCGCGCGCGCGATCTGGGAAGCGCTCGAAACGCCGCGCACGCAGGCGCAGGTCGAAGCCAGCCTGCTCAGCCAGTATGCGGTCGCGCCCGACGCCTGCAGCCAGTCGGTAACGAAGGCGCTGCAGGAGATGCAGGCGCAACAGCTGGCCAGCTGACGCCGCCTGCGAACGTGACGGAACCGCGGGTTCATCTGGCCGCCGCGTTCGGCTTGCGGTGGCAAAGCGACCTGCCGCTCGATCATTTCGCACCGCTTGAGCAAGGCGATCCCGATGTGCGCGTCTCGCGCGTCGCCGCGCTGGCGGAGCGGGGATCGCTTGCCTCCGTGCGGCGCGGCCATATCTACGCCGACGGCACGCGTTTCCCGTGGGAAGAGGAGGCGGTTTTCGACACTTATGCCGGCAGCCGGGTCGACTATCTGCCCGGTCCGGCATGGAAGGGCGCGCTTCCCCATGCCTTTTACGGTACCGTCGCGGCGCAGGTGCTGGCGTGGCGTGGCCTGATCCCGCTTCATGCCTGTGCCGTCGAGATCGGCGGTCGCGCCGTGCTGATCGCCGGGCCGGGCGGCGCGGGCAAATCGAGTCTGATGTCCGGATTGCTCGAAACGGGGGCGGCGCTGGTGAGCGACGATCTGACCGCGATCGATATGCGCGACGATGCGGCGAACGCGCTGCCGGGCCGCACCACGATCCGGCTGGGCGAAGCGGTCGCGCAATGGACGGGCGGCATGCGGATCGCGTCACCCTCACCCGCGACGCGTGGCAAATATGTCATTCGGCCGGTGACCCGCACATCAGCCGCAGGCCTTCCGATCGCGGCTTTGCTCGATCTGGGGCAGGACGCCGTCTTGCCGCCGGCGGCGCGTGCGCAGGCGTTCGCCCGACATCTGTTCCGTCCGGCCTGGCTTGCCGCTCTGCCGGGGCATCCAGCTCGTCTTCAGGCGCTGCTCCGGCTTGCCGCTCGAGTTCCTGTGATCGGCTTTCCCGCGATCGAAGCGCAAGGTCGGGCGGCGCATGTCGCGCGAGCACATGCCGCGCTTGCGCGAATCGAAGCGCTCATCGCGTCATGAAGGATCGCGCCACCACAGGATGAACTCGGCGGTCATCGCGGTCAGCTGCGCCTTGAACAGCTGGTTCTGATCGCAGGCTCTCCCTGCCGCGATCTGTGCGAGCGCGGCGTCGAGGTCGTCGAGGTCGAGCCATTCGTCGATGCCTGCCCTGCGAAAGCGCCCGATCCGCGACCGCGCTTCGGGCGCCTGCCGGATGAGCCGCGCTTCGTAGTCCGGGGAGATTGGCAGTCCCTTGGCTTGCAGCCGGATCGTATCGGGAAGCTGCCCGGTCAGGATATGCCGCACGGGCACGCGGTCCTGTCCGCGTCGTTGCAGCAGGTTGGCGGGCAGCCCCGAGAAGAAGGTGAGCAGCCGCGGATCGCGAAACGGTTGCGCGATCCGCACCGCGCCTAGCGCGAGCGAGGCGGGCGCGGCGAGGATCTTCTGGAATCCCGGGAGCATCCCCCATGGCTTGCCCCTGGCCGGCGGCCGCGCGGGATTTGGCGGAGCGGCCAGCGC
>DATIGZ010000363.1:0-7885 GCA_035481255.1 Sphingomonas sp.
CCCCAGACGGGAGGACGCTCGACGTCGAACAGGTTCTTCACGCCCAGATAGAATTCGAAATGCTCGATCCCGGTGTAGCGGACCTGCATGTCGGTGTAGATCTTCGACCCGATGCGGAAATACTTCTCGTCCGGCACCGACCCGTCCGCCAGACGATAGAGCGTCTGGAAGTTCTCATAGTCGAGCACCTGCGGCGCGATATATTCGGCGTTGACGTTGAAGCCGAACTTGTCGTTCTCCCAGCCAAGGCCGGCGGTCACCGCGTCGCGCGGGGTGCCCAGTTCGCCCATGGTGTTGTCATAGGGATCGCCGGTCAGCGCGCTGAAGCCATTCTTCAGGAGATGCGTCCACGCCGCCGACAGGCTTGCCGTGCCGCCTGCGACTTCGTGCTTGTAGTTCAGCGTGAAGTCGAGGCCGCGGCTGAACGAACCGCCGCTGTTGACCAGCGCGCGCACCACCTGCTCGACCGATCCGGTGCTGTATGCGCCCGACGCGCCCGCGCGGCGGGTAACGAACTGGCAGAATTCCGGCAGTCCCTCGCGATAGCATTTGTTGAGCACGGTCGCCGCCGCCACGCGGCTGATCGCGTTCTCCAGCTTGATGTCGAAATAGTCGACGGTGATCGTCAGGTTGCGCAGAGCGTGGATCGAACGCGGATTGATCACCGCGCCCAGCGTCAGCGTCTTGCCGGTCTCTTCCTGGATGTTCGGGTTGTTGGCGGTCAGGCCGCCGACGCCCGCGAGATCCGCCTGAGTCAGCGTGAACGATCCGTTCGCCTGGATGTTGGCGAGGATGCCCGGCACCGCGCGGCAATTGTCGGCCAGCGTCCCCGTCGTGGTCAGCGTGATGCCCTGACACGGATCGGTGATCGAGATGATGCCTGCGGCCGGCGCCGCGAACAGCTCACCGATGTTCGGCGCGCGCGTGGCGTGCGCATAGACGGCGCGGAAGCGGATATCCTCGACCGGCGCCCATTCGCCGCCCACGTTCCAGGCATAGAAGGTGCCGACGGTCGAGTAATCCGACATGCGGCCGGCCGCGCGCAGCGTCAGGTTCTGGAAGAACGGCGTGTCCGACAGGATCGGCACGACGATTTCGCCATAGGCTTCCTTGACGTCGAACTTGCCGGCGGTGTCGGTCAGCTGGACATAGCCGTTGCGCGCCTGATTGGTCAGCGGATCGAAGATGTCGCGGCTTTCCTCCTTGCGGTACTCGGCGCCGACCGCGACCTGTACCGGGCCGGCGGGCAGCTGGAACAGCGTGCCGGTCAGGTTCGCGGCGGCGACGTGCATCTGCTGCTTGGAATAGCGGCTCATGCTGGTCTTGATGTACTTGATCGCGTCGGCCGAGATCTTCGACGTGCCGTCGGCGTTCAGGCCATAGACGTTGATCGGAACGCAGCCCTGGGCACGCGCCGAGGCGTTGACGCAGACTGCTTCGCTGACGTTGCCGTCATTGTCATAATCATAGACGTCGGGGATCGCCTGCAACGCCTCGGCGAGGTTGTAGAGGTTGGCGAGCCCGCTCATCGACTGGTTCTGCTTGGTGAAGCCGTACTGGTAGTAGGCGTCGAACTTCCAGCTGCTGCCCAGATCCACCGTGCCGCCGAGCACCACGCGGAAATTGTCACGCTCGGTCGGGATGGTGCGCGTGCCGCCGTCGAACATCGTCGTGCGGAGCAGGAAGCTCAGATCCTTGGAGCTGATCGCGTCGTTGGCGTTGCGGTTGGTCGCCGCCGCGAACACCGCGGCCGGAACCAGCGGGTTGGCGAGGCGGCGGACATCGGCCGGGTTGGTCGGGTTCGCGACCATGAACTCGATCGGATAGAAACCGCCATTGCCCGGGAAGGCGCCCAGCGCGCTGTCGGTGCGCATCGGCGAGGCTTCCATCCGGCCCTTGCTGAGCACGTTGGTGTAGGTGACCTCCGAGAAGAGGTTGACGCTGTCGGTCACGTCATAGTTGAGGCGCGCGGCGAAGGTATAACGCTCCGACGGCGCGGCGAGGAGCTTGTACTGCTCGCGGTTATAGCCGTCGGTCGTCGCGTTGTACGCGCGGAAGGTGCCGTCGGGATTGATGATGCGGTTGGTCTGGCTGCCGATCACGAACACGCCGCCCGGCCCGACGTTCGACGGGTTGTAGAAGGGGGTGAACAGGTTCTGCGCTGCGGTCAGGTTGGTCGCGCTGTTGCCGGCGACGCGCTGCGTGGTGCCGAGGCTGGTATAGTCGAGGCGCGAGAAGTCGCGGCCGTCATTCTCGACCACGCCTTCGTTGACGTAGCCGCCATAGACCATGATGTTGCCGCGGCCGTCGGCGAAGTTCGCGCCATAGGTCAGGTTGGCGACGAACTGGCGGTCATCGCCGCGCTCGGAAATGCCGCCCTGAACGTTGAGCTGAAGGCCCTCGTATTTCTTCTTGTAGATGAAGTTGACGACACCCGCGACCGCGTCCGAACCGTAGACCGCCGAGGCGCCGCCGGTGAGCACGTCGACGCGTTCGATGAACGGGGTCGGGATCATCGACAGGTCGACCTGAGCGGTGCCGGGAACGCCGGCGACCGAGCGGCGGCCGTCGATCAGCACCAGCGTGCGGTCGGCGCCGAGGTTACGCAGGTTGACCGTGGCGAGGCCCGGATTGGTGCTCGCGCCGTTGGTCGTGCGGCTCTGGCCGGGGATGCCGACGGCGGGGTTCTGCTGCAGCGCCTCCTGGACGTTGACGACGCCCTGATTCTCGAGCGCCTGCGCGGTCACCACCTGAAGCGGGCTCGGCGAGGTCAGCGCGGGCGAGGCGATGCGGCTGCCCGTGACGACGACTTCCTGCTCGGCTTCAGCGGCCGGCTGGCTCTCGGGCACCGTGTCCTGCGCGTGTGCGGCCGTGGCGGCGAGCAGCGTGAGCGCGCTCGCGCCGGTCATCAGCAGCCCGTGGCGGGCGCCGCGTGACAGATTGGTTCCTGCAACTTTCATTTCCCCACTCCTTCCCTTGTTTGAACGGGCCTGGGTTCGGCCCAAATCACCGGGCGGTCGTCCGCCTCTCTGTCGTGCGTTCCTGCGATCTCAGCCGGGCGGTGCGCGGTTGGCGCGGGTCACCACATCGCCGACGCTCTCGCGCCAGTTGCGGCGGATCGCGTCGCGCGCATCGGTGGCGATCTTCGGTTCGAAAGTGTCAGCCGCGGCGCCGCCGCTCGCGCCGGACAGGCCCAGCGCATGCGCGGCCATGCGCGCGACGCCGAGCGCGCTCGCTTCGGCGATCTCGGGGCGCACCACGGTGCGGCCGGTGAGGTCCGCGAGCAGCTGCGCGAGCAGGGCGTTGCGCGCGGCACCGCCGTCGATCGACAACTCGGGCAGATCGATGCCGAGATCGGCGGCGATCGCGTCGAGCACGTCGCCGATCTGAAGCGCGATCGCCTCCAGCGTCGCGCGGGCGACGTGTGCGGGACGCGTGGCGAGCGTCATGCCGCTGATCGTGCCGCGTGCGCCGGTCTGCCAGTGGGGCGCGCCAAGGCCGGCGAGCGCGGGGACGAACACCACGCCCGCGCTGTCCTCGACGCTGGCCGCGAGATCGGTGAGCGCCGTTTCGTCGGCGAGGCCAAGCAACGCGGTCGCGAAAGCGGCGGCGTGGCCGGAGACCGAGATGTTGCCCTCGATCGCGTGCTGCGCGCCGCCGTCGGCGCGGCTCCACGCGATCGTGCTCGACAGGCCGTGCGATGAGCGCACCGGTCCGGCGGTGGCGGCCATCAGCGAGCTGCCGGTGCCGATCGTCGCCTTGACGCGGCCCGGCGCATGGATGCCGTGCGCGAACAACGCTGCGTGGCTGTCGCCGAGCAGCACCTGCACCGGCGTGCCCGCGGGAAGCGCGGTAAGGCCGGGCGCGACCGCGCCGAAGCCGCTGTCCGACGGCGCGATGCGCGGCAGGATGTTCAGCGGCACATCGAAGATGCGCGCGAGCTCCGGATCCCAGTCGAGCGTGTCGAGGTTGAACAGCTGGGTGCGCGAGGCGTTGCTGTGATCGGTCGCATGGACCTGCCCGCCGGTGAGGTTCCACAACAGCCAGCTGTCGATCGTGCCGACCTTGATCTCACCCGCCGCCGCGCGGTCGCGCGCGCCCGGGATCGAGTCGAGCAGCCAGCCGATCTTGGCGGCGGGGAAGAGCGGATCGATGCCGAGACCGCTGCGCGAGACGATCGCGTCCTCGAGCCCCGCGGCGCGCAAGGCGGCGCAGCGTTCGGCCGAGCGCGCGCACTGCCAGATCACCGCGGGCGCGATTGGACGGCCGGTCGCGGTTTCCCACAGCACCACCGTTTCGCGCTGGTTGGAGATGGCGAGCGCGGCGATCCGCGCGTCAGGCGCGGCGGCGACCAGCTCGGCGATCAGCGCGGCGGCCGCTTCCCAGATGTCGGACGCCGACTGTTCGGCCCAGCCCGGCTGCGGATAGGTCACCTGCATCGGCCGCGAACGCGACAGCAGCACCGACCCGTCGGGCGCGACGAGCAGCGCCTTGGTGTTGGTGGTGCCCTGATCGATGGCAAGGATGACCGGGCCGGACATCAGGCGGCTTTCGTTCCCAGCAGCTCGCGCGCGGCGGCGGCGATACCGTCGGCGGAGAGACCGTAGCGGTCCATCAGCCACGCCGCCGAACCGGTCGGCAGGAAGCCCGGGAAGCCGAGCATCCGCATCCGCACCGGATCATGCTGCGCGCAATATTCGGCGATCGCGCCGCCAAGGCCGCCTTGCGCAAGTCCTTCCTCGGCGGTGACGATCGCCCCGGTCTGCGCCGCGGCAGCGATCAGATCGGTATCGAGCGGCGACACGGTCGCCATGTTGATGACGCGCGCGGCGATGCCCTCGGCGGCGAGCGCCTGTGCCGCGGCGATCGCGTGGTGCGTGAGCGTGCCGTTGGTGACGATGGCGATATCGCCGCCCTCGCGCAGCACTTCGCCCCTGCCGATCGCGAAGGCCGCGCCTTCGGGACGCTCCAGCGCGGGCACCGGCATCCGGCTGATCTTGATATAGACCGGGCCGTCATGCGCGGCGGCGGCTTTGATCGCCTCGGCGGTCTCCCACGGGTCGGCGGGGACGATCACGGTGAGCTTGTCGATCGCGCGCAGCCAGGCGACGTCCTCGATGCTGTGGTGCGTCGCGCCGAGTTCGCCATAGGCAACGCCCGAGGAGATGCCGCACAGTTTCACATTCTGCTGGCTGTAGGCGCAGTCGGCCTTGATCTGCTCCATCGCGCGCGCGGTCAGGAAGCAGCCGGCGCCGCTGACGAACGGGATCTTGCCGCCATTGGCCAGACCGGCACCGACGCCGACCATATTCTGTTCGGCGATGCCGACATTGATCAGGCGGTCGGGGAAGCGCTCACGGAACTTGCCGAGCTTGGACGAGCCGACCGAATCGTTGACCACCGCGACGATGCGGCTGTCATTGACGGCGAGTTCCTCGACGGTGCGGACATAGGCGTCGCGGCAGTCGAACATGCCGGCGGGGGCAGCTGCGGCGGCCATCAGTTCATCTCCGCTTCGAGTTCGGCAATCGCTTGCGCGTATTGCTCAGGGTTGGGCACGCCATGGTGCCAGCCTGCCTGATCGCGCATGAAGCTGACGCCCTGGCCCTTGTGCGTGTCGGCGATGATGACGAGCGGCTTGCTGCGCGGCTCGGCTGCGCGGTCGAAGGTTTCGAGCAAGGCGGCATGGTCATGGCCGTCGACACCGGCGACGTCCCAGCCAAAGGCGCGCCATTTGTCGGCGAGCGGCTCGAGGCTGTTGGTGTCCTCGGTCCCCGCGCCCTGCTGAAGCCGGTTGCGGTCGACGATGACGGTCAAATTGCCAAGGCCGCGATGCCCGGCGAACATCGCCGCTTCCCACATGCTGCCTTCCTGCAGCTCGCCGTCGCCGGTGAGCGCGAAGACGCGATAGTCCGCTTTGTCGATCTGCCCCGCGACGGCGATGCCGACCGCGACCGGCAGGCCGTGGCCCAGCGGCCCGGTGTTGGTCTCGACGCCCGGCAAATAGGTGCGGTTGGGGTGACCGTTGAGCCGCGATTCGGGCTTCAGATACGTATCGAGCTCCGCCTCCGCGAAGAAACCCGCCCCGGCCAGCGCCGTGTAGAGCGCGCCGGTGCAGTGACCTTTGCTCATCACGAAACGGTCGCGGTCCGGGGCGGTAGGGGAGGACCCGTCGATACGAAGAATGTCGAAATAAAGGGAGGCGATGACGTCGGCAGACGAAAGGTCGCCGCCGGGATGGCCCTGGCCAGCGTCAACGATCATGCGGAGCAGGCGGCGGCGCATCCAGTTGGCGCGCTCGCGGACGTGAGCAGCGCGCGTTTCCAGCGTACGCGCAGCCGAGTCCCGACTCTCCAAACCGACTCTGTTCATTAACCTCTCCTGCCCGCCGAATAGCGGATGTTGAATCCGAACGCAATAAAAGTCATATTATATGGGTATCGATCGAAGTTTCGAATTTTTGCGTTTTCTAGTTTTGAGTCGCAAAATTGACAAGAGCCGAAAGGCCGCGTTAGGAAAGGGAGAGGGCCGAATGGTCCCGAACGGGCACCAAATCAGGCAGATAGGCAGGAGCAGGGATGTCGGATTCGTCCAGCTGGCGGACGCCTTTCCGCGGCGCATTTCACGTCGAGGGTGGCGCATGAGCGGCGAGCGGCGGGCGCGGATGCTCGGCGAGGCGCGCCGGAACAAGATTCTCGAATGGCTTCAGGAAGAAGGCAGCGCGCGCGTGCGCAGTCTGGCCGAAGCGTTCGGCGTGTCCGAGGTCACGGTGCGTCAGGATCTCGAGAAGCTCGAGTCGGACGGCCATATCGTGCGCGAGCATGGCGGCGCCTTCCTGAAGTCGGTGACTCAGCAAGTGCGCGCGATGGCGCTTCAGCATCATGAGAATATGGATGCCAAGCAGCGCATCGGCCGCGCCGCGGCGGCGCTGGTCGGCGATGGCGAGACGATCATCCTCGATTCGGGATCGACCACGACCGAGGTCGCGGCGCAACTGAGCGGCCGCCACGACATGACCGTGATCACCAATGCGCTCAACATCGCGCTGATGCTGGGCGCGGAGCCGGGCTTCGACATTCATATGACCGGCGGCCATTTCAAGGCCCCGACGCTGTCGCTGTCGGGGGACCGCAGCGCCGACTATTTCCGCGGGCTGTTCGTCCAGAAGCTGTTCCTGGCGACAGCGGCGATCGATCTGGAGGCTGGCCTCACCTATCCGGCGCTGTCCGACATTCCGGTCAAGCGCGCGATGATCGAGGCGGCGGAGAAGGTCATTCTCGTCGCGGATTCGAGCAAGATCGGGCTGCGCTCCTTCACCGCGCTGGGCGGGATCGAGCTCGTCCATTTGCTGGTGACCGACACCGGCATTCGCGACGAGGACCGCGCGGCGATTGAGGCGGCGGGGGTCGAGGTGATGGTCGCCTGAAATTTTCCGGCGCCGCCGGGCGCCGCACTTCAATTAGGATGAGGATCTAAGCGTGAGCAATCAGAAATACGGCGCCGGCATCTGGCACTTCGCGACCTTCGTCGATCGCTACGCGACCGATGGCTACGGCCCCGCGCGGTCGCTGATCGAGATGATCGACATCGCCGGACAGGTCGACGATCTGTCGGTGGTCGACATCAACTATCCCTTCGTCGATCCCAGCCTGTCGCTCGACACGGTCGAGGAAGCGCTCAAGCGCAACAACCTCTCGGTCATCGGCATCACGCCGGAAATCTACACGCGCCAGTTTTCGAAGGGCGCCTTCACCAATCCGGATGCGGGCATCCGCCGTCTCGCCAACGAGATGTGCAACGACGCCGCCAATGTCGTGCGCCGCTTCGGCGCCGACTATGTGAAGCTGTGGCCGGGTCAGGACGGCTGGGACTATCCGTTCCAGGT
>DATIGZ010000364.1:0-14984 GCA_035481255.1 Sphingomonas sp.
CGCGGCATGGTCTATGCCATCGCGCATATCCGCGGCGGGCAGGAGATGGGCCGCAAATGGTATGACGACGGGCGGATGTTCAACAAGAAGAACAGCTTCACCGACTTCATCGACGTCACCGAATATCTGGTGAAGCAGGGCTATGCGAAGAAGGGCCGGGTCGCCGCGATGGGCGGCAGCGCGGGCGGGCTGCTGATGGGCGGGGTCACCAACATGGCGCCGCAGGATTATGGCGCGATCATCAGCCTCGTCCCGTTCGTCGATGTCGTGACGACGATGCTCGACCCGACCATCCCGCTCACCACGGGCGAATATGACGAGTGGGGCAATCCGGAGAACAAGGCGAGCTACGACTATATGCTCTCCTATTCGCCCTATGATCAGCTCAAGGCCAAGGCCTATCCGCCGATCTTCGTCGGCACCGGCCTGTGGGACAGTCAGGTGCAATATTATGAGCCGGCCAAGTACGTCGCGCGGCTGCGCACGCTCAAGACCGACGCCCACCCGCTGCTGTTCCGCACCAATATGGAAGCCGGGCATGGCGGCAAGTCGGGCCGGTTCGAGCGGTTCCGCGAGCAGGCCGAATATCTCGCCTTCGCGCTGGATCAGTTGAAGGTGAAGTGAGGTCGCGGTAGCGGGGAGCCATGGAAAAGCTCCCCGCCACCGAGATCGACGCCGCCGCTGAGCTGGAGACGCTGGCAGCGGAGATCGCGCGTCACAACCGCCTCTACCACACCGACGACGCGCCCGAGATCAGCGACGCCGACTATGACGCGCTGATGCGGCGCAATTCGGCGATCGAAGCGGCCTTCCCGCATCTGATCCGCGACGATTCGCCCTCGAAGCTCGTCGGCTCCGCCCCTGCCGGACACCTCGCCAAGGTGCGCCATGCGCAGGCGATGATGAGCCTCGACAATGCCTTCTCGGATGAGGAGGTGATCGAGTTCGTGCTGCGCGTGCGGCGTTTCCTCAAGCTCGGCGAGGACGACCGCGTCGCGCTGACCGCCGAGCCCAAGATCGACGGCCTGTCCTGCTCGCTGCGCTACGAGAACCGCAAACTCGTGCTCGCCGCGACCCGCGGCGACGGACAGGTGGGCGAGAATGTCACCCCCAACGTGTTGACGATTTCCGACATTCCGACGGAACTCCCCGCCGGCGCCCCGGACGTGTTCGAGGTGCGCGGCGAGGTCTATATGGCGAAGGACGACTTCTTCGCGCTCAACGCAAGGCTCGCGGCCGAGGCGGAGGAGAGCGGCAAGGAAGCGCGCCAGTTCGCCAATCCCCGAAACGCCGCCGCCGGATCGCTGCGCCAGAAGGACGCCACGGTCACGCAATCGCGACCGCTGCGCTTCCTCGCGCATGGCTGGGGCGAGACCGCGTCGCTGCCCGGCGACACGCAATATGCGGTGATGAAGGCGATCGAGGCCTGGGGCTTCCCGCTCCATCCGCTGTTCGTCGACTGCGTTCAGGTCGAGCCGGCGCTGGCGCAGTATCGCAAGATCGAGAAGCTGCGCGCCGACCTGCCCTTCGATATCGACGGCGTCGTCTACAAGGTCGACCGGTTGGACTGGCAGGCGCGCCTCGGCAGCGTCGGACGGGCGCCGCGCTGGGCGATCGCGCACAAATTCCCGGCCGAGCGCGCCGAGACCATCCTGCGCGAGATCGATATCCAGGTCGGACGCACCGGCAAGCTCACCCCGGTCGCGCGGCTGGAGCCGGTGACGGTGGGCGGTGTCACCGTCACCAACGCCACGCTGCACAATGCCGACGAAATCGAGCGGCTTGGCGTGCGCCCGGGCGACCGGGTGATGCTGCAGCGCGCCGGCGACGTGATCCCGCAGATCGTCGAGAACCTAACGCGGGACGCCGAGCGCGACGCGTACGCCTTCCCGACTCACTGCCCGATCTGCCAGTCCGAAGCGACACGCGAGGAAGGCGAGGTCGACTATCGCTGCACCGGCGGCCTCATCTGCCCGGCGCAACGGCTGGAGCGGCTCAAGCATTTCGTCAGCCGCGGCGCGCTCGATATCGAGGGGCTGGGCGAGAAGACGATCGTCGAGTTCCTCGACCTTGGCTGGATCGCCGAGCCGGCCGATATCTTCCGTCTCGCCGCGCATCGCGACGAACTGCTCGGGCGCGAGGGGTGGAAGGACAAGTCGGTCGACAACCTGCTCGCCGCGATCGAGGCGAAGCGCGCGCCAGATGCCGCCCGCCTGCTGTTCGGCCTCGGCATCCGTCACATCGGATCGATCACCGCGCGCGACCTGATGAAGCGCTTCACCACCCTGCCCGCGCTCGCCGTGCTGGCGGACGAGGTGATCGCGTTGCGTGAAAGCATCACCCCCGCATTGGGCGAGACCGATGCCAGGTTCCGCACGCGGCTCGACAAGGCGATCGCCGAACATATCGGGGTCGAGAATGTCGGCGCCGCCGTCGGGCATGCGCTCGCCGGCTTCTTCCACGAGCCGCACAATCGCGAGGTGTGGGACGATCTGCTCGCCGAAGTCGCCCCGCCGCCCTTCGTCGTCGAATCCCGCGCGTCGGAAGTGACTGGAAAAACGATCGTCTTCACCGGCAGCCTCGAAACGCTGAGTCGCGACGAGGCGAAGGCGCAGGCGGAGTCGCTGGGCGCCCGAGTCGCGGGTTCGGTGTCCGCAAAAACCGATCTGGTGGTCGCCGGACCCGGTGCCGGATCGAAGTTGAAGAAGGCCGCCGACCTCGGAATCCCGGTGATTGACGAGGCGAAATGGGCGGAAATCGTAGGGTTCGCCCAGTGACTTGGGGGGTGATGCTTTTTTGCAACGCACAACGGACTTGAAACCGTTGTAACAATCTCGCAAAGAATCCTCCCCATGGGGCGGCGCAAGACGGTGAAATCACCGCACGCGCAGGCTTTGAGAGCCGATCCTAAGGGGACAATAATGCGAAACCATCTGTTCATCGGTGCGGCCGTTGCCGCGCTCGCGATTCCGGCTGCGGCAAGTGCCCAGCAGATCACTTCCGGCATCGTCGGCACCGTCACCGATGAAAACGGCGCGCCGGTCGCCGGCGCCACCGTCACGGTCACCGACACCCGCACCGGCGCCGAACGCACGCTGACCACCGGCGCCGCCGGCACCTTCAGCGCATCGGGCCTGGTCACCGGCGGCCCCTACACCGTCGCGGCGACCGCCGACGGGTTCGAGGGCCAGACCGTCAACGACATCGTCACGACGCTTCAGGGCAACACCAGCCTGACCTTCGCGCTCGCCTCGGGCGGCGGCGAAATCGTCGTTACCGGCAGCCGCGTTCGCCAGACCCAGCTCGCGGTCGGCCCGGGCACCTCGTTCGGCGCCGAAGTGCTTGCAGCCGCCCCCAGCTTCAACCGCGACGTGCGCGACGTGATCCGCATCGACCCGCGCGTCAGCCTTGACCGCGACGATGGCGGTTCGGGTCAGGACCGCATCTCGTGCCTCGGCGGCAACGATCGCGGCAACACCTTCACCGTCGACGGCATCCCGCAGAGCGACATCTACGGTCTCAACGACACCGGCTTCTCGTCGCGCTCGTCGACCCCGCTTCCCTATGAAGCGATCCGCGAGACGCAGGTGCAGTTCGCGCCGTTCGACGTCGACTATGGCCAGTTCACGGGCTGCGCGATCAACGTCGTCACCCGTTCGGGCACCAACGAGTACAAGGCCAGCGCCTTCTACGAATATTCGGACTCGGACCTGCGCGGCGACACCGCCGGCGGCCGCGCCGCTGCGCCGGTCCAGCCGGAAAAGCGCTGGGGCGTCGCGCTCGGCGGCCCGATCATCAAAGACCGCCTGTTCATCTACGCGGCCTACGAGCATCATGAAGCCGGCCAGTCGCAGGACGACGGCCCCGTCGGTGCCGGCTATGCCAACCCGCAGACCGGCATCACGCTGGCCCAGTTCAACGAAGTCCGCGACATCCTGAAGTCCACCTACGGCGTCGACACCGGCGACCTGGTCTACAACCGCGATTACACCAACGACCGCTATTTCGTCCGCGCCGACCTGCAGATCACCGATCAGCATCGTCTTGAAGCGACCTATCAGCGCCTCGAGGAATCGACGATCCGTCCGGACGATCTGTTCACCGGCAACTCGCCCCAGGCGGTCGGCGCGAACTCGTTCTACAAGAGCGGCACCATCTCGAACTATTATTCGGGACGTCTCTATTCGCAGTGGAACGACCAGTTCTCGACCGAGCTGCGTTACTCGCGTTCGGAGATCCAGGATCTTCAGGATCCCGTCGGCGGCGGCGAAGCCCAGTCGGGCAGCCCGATCCCGCGCTTCATCGTCGGTATCGACAATGCCACCGGCATTGACGGCGCCGTGATGGCCGGCCCGGGCAACTCGCGCACCGCCAACGACCTGCGCACCACGGTCGAGCAGTATCGCGCGGTCGCCAAGCTCAACGCCGGCAACCACAGCTTCAAGCTCGGCTTCGAGCTGAACAAGGCGGACCTGTTCAACCTGTTCGTCCAGAACGCGACGGGCACGCTGGTCTTCCGCAACGTCGCCGACCTGCGCGCCGGCCTGCTGTCGCAGGGCGTCGCCAACGCCCCGCTCTGCAATGCCGCGACGACCACGACCACTCCGGTCAACGTCATCAACGGCTGCACCTACGGTGCGTTCGGCAACTTCTCGTCCACCGGCGACATCACCAGCGCCGCGGCGAAGTTCGACCGCAGCATCTACTCGGTCTATCTGCAGGACGAATGGCGCGCGACCGACGCGCTGAAGATCACCGCGGGTGCGCGCGTGGACTGGTATGACGGCGGCGCGCCGGCCTACAACCCGGTGTTCGCGCAGCGTTACGGCTTCGGCAACAACAACGGCTTCAGCAAGCTCGAGCCGCTGGTCCTGCCGCGCGTCGGCTTCACCTACGACTTCGGCAATGAAGGGCTGTTCAGCCGCTCGCAGCTGGTTGGTGGCGTCGGCATCTTCTCCGGCGGCGATCCGCTGGTGTGGTTCGGCAACGCCTTCCAGAATGACGGCCGCGGCTTCGCGACCGGCAACAACACGGCGGCGGGCTGCCCGGCCGGCCAGATCTCGGTGCTCTCGGGCGGTCGCTTCACCGGCGTGCCGACCTGTATCCGTGCCAATGCGATCTCGCTGGCGGCGGCAGGGCGTGGCAACACCCAGTCGATCGATCCCGATCTCAAGATGCCGACGGTGGTTCGCGCCAACCTCGGCTTCCGCACCGGCGTGAACTTCACCGAGAGCGGCTTCCTGAGCAACTGGAACCTCAACCTCGACTATATCTACTCGGAGTTCCGCAACCCCTACACGCTGGTCGATCTCGCGCAGACCATCGACACGCGTAAGGGCCTGAACGGCTACACCATCGACGGCCGCCCGATCTATTCGGCGATCGATCTGCTCGCGACCGGCTGCACCGGCCGTCTGGTCAATCCGGGTGCGCCCTCGACCTACACCGGCATCACCAACGCGTGCTACAGCAACGCCCGGTTCGACGAGCTGATGCTCACCAACCAGAAGGGCTATCGCAGCCACATCGCGTCGTTCCTCCTCTCGAAGAATTTCGAAGGCGGCCTGATCGCCGAGAACGGCTCGACCTGGGTGTCCTTCGGCTATGCGTACACCAACGCGCATGACCGCCGGAACATGTACAACTCGACCGCGGGTTCGAACTACGATCAGACCGCCGCGTTCGACCGTCAGAACCCGGACGCTTCGCCCGGCTTCTTCCAGAGCAAGCACAACTTCACCTTCGCCACGAACTTCAAGAACGAGTTCGTCTACGATCTCGCCACGTCGTTCGGCTTCACCTTCGTCGCACGCTCGGGCCGTCCGTACAGCCTGACCTGGACGGGTGGTGGCGCGTTCAGCAACACCAACTCGGGCACCGACAACGCGCTTGTCTACATCCCGACCGGTGCGGGCGATCCGAACATCTCGCCGCTGTCGAACGCAGCTGCGGTGGCCGATCTGGTGACGTTCGCGAACAGCCTGGATTGCGCGAAGAAGTTCATCGGCAAGACGGTGACGCGTAACAGCTGCACCAACGACTGGTACTTCGATCTCGACCTGACCTTCTCGCAGGAGCTGCCCGGACCGGGCCGCCTCTTCGGTCGCGAAGACAAGATCAAGCTGTACGGGATGTTCGACAACTTCCTAAACTTCCTCAACTCGGACTGGAACGTCCAGCGCCGCCGCAACTTCTACGGCGTGCAGGACATCGCCTCGCTCGGCACCACCACGGTGGGCGGCGTGGTCGCCAATGTCGACGCGCAGGGCCGTTACATCATCAACGGCTTCACCGGTGGCACCTATGCCAACGGCGCGCTGACCCCGACCTCGTCGTTCATCACTGACAACCAGATCAACATGTCGTCGTCGCTGTGGCGCTTCAAGATCGGCGTCAGCTACGAATTCTGATCCCCGGATCAGTATCGAAACGAAGCCGCCGCTCCGGAAACGGGGCGGCGGTTTTCGTTTGGAAACAAGGGACTGGCGCCGGGCGGACGGCGCGTTAGTCTGCGCGCGGGGAAATCGGGGGAAGCGCAGCCATGAGTCCGTTCGAGCTGGTGTTCGCGGTGTACGGCCTGTTGCTCGGCCTCGCGATCGCCGAGGTGCTGGGCGGCTTCTCCCGCACGCTCAAGCTCAAGCGCGGAACCCGGCCGGTCCGCATCGGCTGGCTCACTCCGCTGCTCGGCATATTGGTGGTGCTCGACCTCACCAGCTTCTGGCTGCTCGCATGGGAATCGCGTGATCAGATCACCGCCAATTAC
Organism: Sphingomonas sp.; assembly: GCA_035481255.1. Lineage (GTDB taxonomy): Bacteria > Pseudomonadota > Alphaproteobacteria > Sphingomonadales > Sphingomonadaceae > Sphingomonas. The sequence goes on from DATIGZ010000364.1 coordinate 6,764, forward strand.
CTGACTCTGGTCGGCGTGCTCACGATCGTCGGCATCTACTACCTGGCCGCGACGCTGATCTTCCCCGACGAGCCCGAGCAATGGCCCGATTTCGACGACTGGTACGACCGCCAGAGCCGTATGGTGATCGGCGGGCTGCTCGCCGCCAATGTCACCAGCTGGATCGGCCTGATCGCGCTGGAGATCATCACGCCATCGGCGGCGTCCGAAACGGAGATGAGCGGCGCGCAAGGGGCGGTGCTGTTGCTCGGCTTCGCAATCCTCGTGCCGCTGATCGCGCTGCTCAAGGTCAAGTCGCGCCGCTGGAACGTCGCCCTGCTGGTGACTGTCAGCGTGATGTTGCTGGTGTTCGGGGTCGCCGAAGAGCTGGTCTGAGCGCGCACAGGAACGCCGCCTGCCTGCCGTCCGCCGCTATGTGGAGGTGGGAGCCGGGACGACCCGACACGAAAATCGTTACGGCTGCTTCCTTCCGGACCTGACCGGGTTGGCGACGGCATCGTCCGCCCGACTCCCGCGGCGCATATGGGGGAAGCGGCGGCGCATCGCAAGAGCGCAATGATTTGTGCACGGAGCGATGCTAGGTCCCCCGGCAATGCGTATCCTGTTGCTGGGCGCCGGGGGGTTCATCGGCCGGCATATCCTGTCTGAACTGCTTGCGAGCGGGCACGAAGTGCGCGCGGTCGCCCGCGACGTCGCGTCGCTGCGCGAGATGGAACCTGGCGCCGAATGGGTCGGACTCGACCTCGCCCGCGCCACCGATGCAGAAGGGTGGATGCCCCACCTTGCCGGAATCGATTGCGTGATCAACGCCGCCGGGGTGCTGCGCGGGCCGGAAATGCACGCGGTACACGTCGCGATGCCGCAGGCGCTACACGCCGCGTGCAAGCGCGCCGAGGTGCGCCGCGTCATCCTGATCTCGGCGGTCAGCGCCCGGCCGGATGTTTCGACCGACTATGCCCGCACCAAGGTCGAGGGCGAGACGGCGCCGCGCAGCTCGGGGTTACGCTGGACGATCCTGCGCCCCTCGCTGGTCATCGCCGAGGGAAGCTATGGCGGCACCTCACTGCTGCGCGGCCTTTCGGCTCTGCCCCTTTTCCAGCCGCTCGCGGGCGATGGCGACTTCAGCTTCTCGCCGATCCATGCCGACGATCTCGCCCGCACGGTGCGGCTGGCGTGTGAGGATCTGTGGTTCGTCAACATGACGCTGGAACCCGCCGGCCCGCAGACGCTGACGCTGCGCGAGCTCATGACCCGCTATCGCAACTGGCTGGGCTTCGGCCGCCCGCGCTTCGTCTCGGTCCCGATGCCGGTGATGCGCCTGCTCGGACGGGTCGGTGACTTTGCCGGTTCCGGCCCGGTCTCGACCAACAGCCTCGCGCAGATGGTCGCGGGCAACGCCGCGGATGGCGAAGCCTTCGCGCAGGCGGTCCGGTTCCGTCCGCGCAGCCTCGACAATGCGATGCGTGATCGCGCCCCGGGCGTGCAGGATCGCTGGCACGCGCGGCTGTTCTTCCTTGCCCCGGCGATCCGCTGGGGGCTGGCGCTGATGTGGCTCGCCTCCGCGCTGCTCGGCCTGTTCGCCGGGCGCGCGCGGACGCTGGAGGTGCTGGCGGCGTCCGGCATGCCCGAAGCGCTCGCCTTCCCACTTCAGCTCGGCACCACGTTGCTGGATCTGGGGATCGCCGCGCTGGTGCTGCGAGACTCCCGTGCCCGTGCCGCGACCGTCGCTCAGCTGGCGGTGGTCGCGGGCTATACGCTCGCGCTGACGGCCGCCCTGCCCGCGCTCTGGGCCGACCCGCTCGGCCCGTTGCTCAAGAACCTGCCGATCATGCTGCTGATCCTCGTCCATGGCGCCATCGGGAGCCGCCGCTGATGACCTACCTGTTGCTCAAATGGGTGCATGTGCTGAGCTCGACCGTGCTGTTCGGCTTTGGTGCGGGTACGGCCTGGTATCTGTGGTCGGCGCACCGCACCGGCGATCCGGCGACGATCGCGAGCGTCGGCCGGATGGTGGTGCGCGCGGACTGGATCTTCACCGGATCGAGCGGGGTGATCCAGCCGGTAAGCGGGCTGATGCTGCTTCACATCCTCGGCTATTCGCTGACCGAATCCTGGGTGCTGGCGAGCATCGTCCTGTACTTGGTCGCCTTCGCCTGCTGGATACCCGTCGTGGGCCTTCAGATCCGGGCGCAGCGCCTCGCGCAAGCCGCGCTGGATAGCGGCACGCCGCTCGGCGCCGACTATCGCCGTGCGATGCGCGGCTGGTTCTGGCTGGGCTGGCCGGCGTTCCTCGGCCTCATCGCGGTCTTCTGGCTGATGATCGCCAAGCCGCAACTCTGGTAAGCCTCAGCCGAACAGCAGCCCCACCAGCTCGCCGACCTTGGCATGCGCCGCGTTCGCCCTGGCCGCGGGCAGCATCGGCGCATCCATATAGCAAGTGATCAGCAGCGGCTTGCGCCCCGGCGGGGTCGCGATCGCTACGTCGTGGACATAGCCGTCACCGCTTGTCCCGGTCTTGTCGCCTATGCGCCACGTCTTCGGAAGCCCCGCGCGCAGGCGATCCTTGCCCGTCGGCGATGCTTCCATCCATCCGGTCAGCTTCGCGCGCGACGCGGGCGACAGCGCCTCGCCGAGCAGCAGCGCGTTGAGCAGCCACAGCATCGCCTGCGGCGTGGTGGTGTCGCGTACCTCGCCGTTCCGGACATTGTTGAGCGTCGGCTCGTCGCGGTCCGATCGCGTGATCGCATCGCCCGCCGAGCGGATGAATTTGGTGAGGCCGCGCGGACCGGAGATCTGGCCGAAGACGAGGTTGGCGGCGGCATTGTCGCTCATCACCACCGCGGCCTCGAGCAGCGTCTCGATCGACAGCGCGCCCTTGGCGAGGTTCGCCTTCACCACGGGCGCATAGTCGAGCAGGTCCGCCTCGCTGAACCGGATCTCACGCTTCAGGTCGATCTCGCCGCGGTCCGCGCGTGCCAGCACCGCGGCGGCCAGCGGCACCTTGAAGGTCGAGCACATCGCGAACCGTGCTTCGGCCCCGTCGAAATAGCGCCGTCCGGTGCCGCTGTCATAGACGGCAAGGCCGATACGCCCGCTGGTTTCATCGCGCATGCGATCGAGCGCGCTCTTCTTCTGCGCCAGCGCGGGCATGGCGGCGAACGCGGCGGCCCCGGCGATCATGTGGCGGCGAGTCGGTGTCATCATCGTCCCTGCATATCGCGATGTTCTGAAGGCAGCCTGACCGTCAGCCCGTCCAGCTCCGGCGTGAGGACGATCTGGCACGACAGCCGGCTGGTGCGCGTCGCGCCGACGGCAAGGTCGAGCATGTCCTCCTCCTCCTCGCTCGCGCCCGGCAGGCGATCGAAATCCTCCGCCGCGACAATGACGTGACAGGTCGAGCAGGCCATCTGCCCCTCGCACGTCCCCTCCAGCGGCATGCCCTTCGCCTGCCCGACCTCGAGCAGCGAATATCCCTCCTGCCCCTCCGCCTCGCAGGCGAGGTCGCCGTCGGGAGTCAGGAAGCGTATCCGGATCATGCCGCGAACCTCTGTTCGCGCGCCGCCGCGTCGATCCGCTCCAGCGCGCCCTGCAATTCCTCTTCGGTAGTATAACGCCCGAAGCCGAGGCGGATGCTCGACCGCGCTTCCGTGTCGCTCATCCCCATCGCCTTCAGCACATGGCTCGGCCGTCCAGATCCGCTCGCACAGGCCGATCCCGCCGAGAAGGCAATGTCGCGCAGGTCGGACATCAGCCGCGCCACGTCGAGCCCCGGATAGCGCATGTTGAGATTGCCGTGATAGCGGTCGTCGTGCGAGCCGTTGAGCGTCCAGCCCGATCCGCCGAGCGCCTGATAGGCCCGCCGGAACAATTGCGCGGCATGCGCGCGATCCGCGCCGAACCGTTGCTTGGCAAGCTTCGCCGCCGCGCCGAACCCGGCACACAGCGCGGGCGACAGCGTGCCCGATCGCCCCCCCGGCTCCTGCCCGCCGCCATGCAGCAGCGGTTCCAGTTCAACCCCGTCGCGGATCCACAGCGCGCCCACGCCCTTGGGGCCATGGATCTTGTGCGCCGACACCGCGACCAGATCGCAGGCCTCGGGGACGATCTCCCGCCCATAGCCCTGCACCGCGTCGCACAGCAGCAGCGCGCCCGCGCCCTTGGCCAGCGCCGCCAGCTCGTCCATCGGCTGGATCGTGCCGATCTCGTTGTTGACCAGCATCACCGCGACCAGTCCGGTACCCGGCTTGATCGCCGCGCGCGCCTCGGCCAGTTCGACCAGCCCGTCGCTCCCCACCGGCAGCACCGTCACCTCGCGCCCGCGCCGCGCCTCGGCCGCGACGGTGTCGAGCACCGCGGCATGCTCGGTCGCGATCGTCACGATCGGACCGGTGCTGCCCTTGATCGCCCAGTTGAGCGCCTCGGTCGCGCCGCTGGTGAAGCTGACGGTGCCATTGTCGGGCATCAGGTCCGCGACAGCCTCGCGCGCGACCTCGACCGCCGCCCTGGCCTTGCGGCCGGGCGCGTGCGCCGAATGCGGATTGGCGAAATCGTCGCTCAGCCAGCTGCGCATCGCGTCCAGCGCCTCGGGCGCCAGGGGAGTCGTTGCCTGATAGTCGAGATAGGTCATCCTGCTTTCGCCGCCGCCCCCATTGCGATGTCGATCCATGTGTCCGTGAACCGCCTGATCTCTTCGGCGGTGGTGCTCCAGCCCATGCTGACCCGAATCGTCCGCGCCGCCACCTCCGGCTCCACCCCGAACGCCTCCAGCACCCGGCTTTGCTTGAGCGTACCCGATGCGCAGGCGCTGCCCGCCGACACCGCGAACCCCTTCATGTCAAACCGCACCAGCTGCGCGGCGGCGCTGAGGTTGGGCATCGCCAATGCCCGAATCTCGCTCACATACTCGCCATAGGCCATCAGATGCTGGCCGCCGTAACTCTTGAGCGTGCGGAACATGTCCACCAGCGCCTCGTGCCGGTCCATGTCGGGCGCTGCCGTCCGCTTCGCCGCCCAGCCTTCGACCGCCGCGGCGAAGCCAAGCACCGCGGGCAGATTCTCGGTCCCGCCGCGATAGCCGAACTCCTGCCCGCCCGACGGCTCGAGCAGCCCGAGATCGCCGACCAGCAGCGCGCCGATTCCTATGGGGCCGCCCAGCTTGTGCGCGGAAATCACCATCATCTGCGCCTGCTTGGGAAAGCGCGTCAGCCCCCAGAGCTGCGACGCGTCGGTGACCAGCACGCCGCCACCCGCCTCGATCATCGGGGCATAGCGCTCGATCGGCTGGACCTTGCCCGTCTCGGGATTGACCCACTGGATCGCGATCACCGGCCGGTCGCCGGCCGCCAGCGCGTCCTCGACCGCGTCCGGATCGACGTCCCACTCCAGATTGACCGGCAGCACCTGCGCCTCCGGTGCCGCGCGCAGCACCGCGTCATGCTCGACCGAGGATCGCCAGCGCGTACCGCCCCTGGTCCGCCGCATCGCGATCGCCAGCGCCTCGCTCGCGCCGCTGGTGAAGAGTACATGGCCCTCCCAGCCCAACGCCGCCTTGATCCGCGCCCGCGCATCCTCCAGCGCCGCGCGCGCCGCGCGGCCCTCGGCATGCGGCGAGGAGGGATTAGCCCAGCGCAGCATCCCCTCGATCATCGCTTCGCGCACCTCGGGCCGAAGCGGCTGGGTGGCGGCATGGTCCAGATAGATGCGGTCGCTCAGCTTGGGACTCGTTTGAAATTGCGTGAAAGGGCCGGACGACTATATAGCCAGCATCGTTTTCCGCGCCACCGCGCATCCCTAGATTCAAGCAGGTAGCACTTTGCCCGAAGTCATCATTCCCGGTCCCGAAGGCCGTCTTGAAGGGCGTTTCGCCCCCGCTCCCCGTCCCCGCGCGCCGGTGGCGATGATCCTGCACCCGCATCCCAATGCGGGCGGCACGATGAACAACCGAATCGTGCAGGAGCTGTACAAGACCTTCCAGCGCCGCGGCTTCGCGACGCTGCGCTTCAACTTCCGCGGCGTGGGCAAGAGCCAGGGCGTGTTCGATAACGGCACCGGTGAGCTTTCCGACGCCGCGTCGGCGCTCGACTGGGTGCAGAGCTTCCACCCGGAAGCATCGACCACCTGGATCGCCGGCTTCGGCTTCGGCGCATGGATCGGCATGCAGCTGCTGATGCGCCGTCCGGAGATTCGCGGCTTCATCTCGGTCGCGCCGCCCGCGAACATGTTCGACTTCACCTTCCTCGCCCCCTGCCCGTCCTCGGGCATCATCATTCAGGGCGAGAATGACGAGGTGGTGACCCCGGGCGCCGTGCAGAAGCTCGTCGACAAGCTGCGCACGCAGAAGCACATCACCATCCACCACGACACGATTCCCCACGCGAACCATTTCTTCGAGCATGAGATGGACGAGCTGATGGGCAGCGTGGACAAGTATCTCGACATGCGGCTGGACCCGAACTCGCCGATCCGGTGAGGCGGCCTTCTTCTCCAAATCAAAGAGGCCGGGGCGATGCTCCGGCCTTTTGCTTTTCGGCAAGCGAGAGCAGTTCGCGGCCCAAACCTCCCGGAAGTCATCGTCAGGATGTTGGATGCTCCGCGTGGAATCGAACCACGATTGACGGAATCAAAATCCGCTGTCCTACCGTTAGACGACGGAGCAATTGCTGGTCACCTACCCAAATCACGACACGCGCTCCAGCACCTTTGCCGAAAATCATATGCGGGGCGAATAGCCACCACGGCCTCACGCCCCCTACCCATCCTCCCCGCCTCGCTGCATAATGGCGGCATGAAGCAATCGACCGCGATCAAGATCGCCACCGGCGTCGCCGCCGCCGCAATCGGCGGGCTGTTCCTCTATTCGCGCGCCAGCCGCCCGCCCGTGATCAACCCCAAGGTGCCGCAGCCTGAAAAGCCGGTCGATCTCGCCCGCTACCTCGGCAAATGGTACGAACTCGCCCGGCACGAGAACCGCTTCCAGAAGGGCATGGACGCGGTGACCGCGGAATATGCGCTTGAGAAGGACGGCAAGATCCGCATCGTCAACAGCGGTCTCCGCGCGGGGCAGGACGAACGCGACGTCGCCGAAGGCCATGCCATCGTCGCGGACGAGGAGACCGGCGCCAAGCTCAAGGTCTCGTTCTTCGGCCCGCTCTACACCGGCGACTATTGGGTGCTCGATCATGGCGACGATTATGACTGGTCGATCGTCGGCGAACCGGGCGGCCGCTACCTCTGGGTATTGAGCCGCGATCCGCATCCCTCGCCCGAGCTGGCGCAATTCCTGCGCGAGCGTGTCGAGGCGCTGGGTTACGACCGCTGGGCGCTGCGGATCACCCAGCACGCCTGAACCGTCAGGGCAGCGCGTCGATCCAGTCGTCGACGATGGCCGTACCCGGATAGTCCGGATCGCCGAGCGCACGGTTGATCTCCATATGCCCGCGCAGCCCCCGGCCGCGCAGCGCGCGTACCTCGGCGTTCGTCCCCGCCTTGCGCAGCGCCTGTGCCAGCGCTTCGGACTGGCGGCGCCCGTCCTCGCGCTCGACATGCAGGATCAGGAAGCGCGGCGCGTTGGGCGCGGCGGCGTGGAGCGTGGGCGAGAGCGCGCGCTGCCGCGCCGGATCGGTGCCGAACGCCTGTGCATAGGTCGGCCGCATGATCCCCGGCCCCTCGCCCGTCTGCGCCGGCACGTCATAGGCCGCCCCGTCGAGCAGGATGACCCCCTTCAGCCGTTCGAGCCCGGCTCCGGCGCGCTTCAGATATCGCGGATCGGTGGCGACCAGCGCCGACAGGTGCGCGCCCGCGCTGTGCCCGGCGAGCACGATGCGGCTGGGATCGACACCCAGCGACCGCGCGTCGCGGATCAGCCGGGCGATCGCGTTCGCGACGTCCTGCGCCTGATCCTCGACCTTCGCACCGGGCACCAGCCGGTAGTTGACCGACGCAAAGGCATAGCCGCGCCCGGTGAAATGCGCGATCTTGGCCGCGCCGGTCGCGTTGCGCTTGTCCCCGCGCTTCCACCCGCCGCCATGCACGAAGACGATCAGCGGCACGGAGGTTTTAGGACTTACCGCCCCGTAGAGGTCCATCCGCTGGAGCGCATCGGTGCCATAAGCGATCTCGTGCGGCTCGGGGATCACGGGGCGCTGCGCGGCGACCGGCGCGGCGAGCAGCGCGGCAAGGATCAGCGGCGAAAGGATCGATCGGATAGGCATGGGGCGAGACC
>DATIGZ010000365.1:0-3980 GCA_035481255.1 Sphingomonas sp.
CGGCTCGTCATCGGCATCTCCGGCGGACTCGATTCGACGCATGCGCTGATCGTCGCGGCCAAGGCGATGGACCGCATCGGCCTGCCGCGCGCCAATATCCTCGGCTTCACGATGCCCGGCTTCGCGACGGGCGAGGGCACCAAGGGCAATGCCTGGGCGCTGATGAAGGCGCTGGGCATCACGGGGGAGGAGATCGATATCCGTCCCGCCGCGCGTCAGCTGCTCACCGACATGGGCCACCCCTATGCCGATGGCGAGCCGGTCTACGACATCACGTTCGAGAATGTTCAGGCGGGGCTGCGCACCGACTATCTCTTCCGCCTCGCCAACCAGCGCGGCGCCTTCGTCGTCGGCACCGGCGACCTTTCCGAACTGGCGCTGGGATGGTGCACCTATGGCGTCGGCGACCATATGTCGCACTATGCGGTGAACGCGGGCGTCCCCAAGACGCTGATCCAGTTCCTGATCCGCTGGTGCGTCGCGACCGATCAGTTCGATCGGGAGACCGACAGGGTGCTCGAAGCGATCCTCGCGCAGGAAATCTCGCCCGAGCTGGTTCCCGCCGGCGCCGACGGTGCGCTGCAGAGCACCGAGAGCAAAATCGGCCCCTACCCCCTCAACGACTTCTTCCTCCACTACACGGTTCGCCACGGCGCCCCGCCGTCGAAGATCGCCTTCCTCGCCTGGCATGCGTGGAAGGATGCCACGGCGGGCGAATGGCCGCTCGGCATCCCCGCCGACGCCCGCGCCCAGTACGATCTGACGACGATCCGCGGCTGGCTGGAGAAATTCCTGTTCCGCTTCTTCGTCACCAGCCAGTTCAAGCGCAGCGCCATCCCCAACGGTCCCAAGGTTTCGCCGGGCGGGGCGCTCAGCCCGCGCGGCGACTGGCGCGCGCCGTCTGACAGCACCGCCAAGCCCTGGCTCGACGAACTGGACGCCAACCTCCCCAAGTGAGGCGCATCCTCGTCGCCTTGCTGCTGCTCGCGCTGGCGGTGCCGGTGCTCGGCTATATCAACGCCACCGCCGATCCGGTGGTGCGCCGTGCGAATGTCGCCTTCCGCAGCTGGCCCGCGGGCGCCCCGCCGGTCCGTGTCGCGCTGCTCGCCGACATCCATGTTCAGGGTCCGGACCTCGGCCCCGAACGCATGGCCCGAATCGCCGCTCAGGTGAATGCGCAAAAGCCCGACCTCATCCTGATCGCGGGCGATTTCAGCGGCGACCGGGCACTGCGCACGCGCCTCTATTCGGAAGCCGAGATCGCCGCATCGCTCACCACGCTCAAGGCGCCGCTCGGCGTCTATGCCGTGCTCGGCAATCACGACCATTGGCGCGACGGCCCGGCGATGAAGCGCGCGGTCGCCGCCGCCGGCATCCCCGTCCTCGTCAATCGGGCGGTGCGCGCCGGGCCGCTCACCATCGCCGGCGCCGACGATATCCACACCCGCAACGCCGATATCGAAGCGCTGACCCGGTCCGCCGCCGCGCTGCCCGGCCCGACCGTGGTGCTGAGCCACAGTCCCGACATCGCCCCGATGCTTCCGCCACGCTTCGGCCTGGTCCTCGCCGGACACACCCATTGCGGCCAGATCGTGCTGCCGCTGATCGGCCGGCTCGCCACCGCGTCACGCTATGGCGAGCGCTATGCCTGCGGCATGGTGCGTGAGGCCGGGCGCACGACCATCGTCTCCGCAGGGATCGGCAGCAGCGTGCTGCCCCTCCGCTTCGGCGCGCCGCCCGATTTCTGGATCGTCACGATGGGCCCTCTCGCGCCGGCCGCATCGCCACGCTAGGCTCCGCGCCGCCCCATGGGCCGGCCGCGATTCGCGCGCGCCGTTGGGAGGGATTTTCCGCATGAAGACTGCCCTGTTCGCCGCGCTCGCGGCCGTCACCCTCGCGCCCGCCGCGATGGCCCAGACGACACCGGCACCCGCTGCCGCCGCCGCCGCGAAGTTCAACCTCGACACCCCGGTTCAGGATCTGGTCGCCGACGCCAAGGCGAAGGCCGTGCTCGAAGCCAATCTGCCCGGCATCAGCACGCATGAATCGTACGAGATGTTCAAGGGCATGAGCCTCAATCAGCTTTCGAGCTATGCCGCCGACAAGCTCACCCCCGAAGTGCTAGCCAAGACCCAGAAGGAACTGGCCGCGGTGAAGTGACGGACATGGCCCCGGGCCAGCGCGTCCGGGGTCAGTCGCGCGGCCCGAAATTGAGGAAGCGCGTGATCCGATAGTCGAGCACGCCGACCACCAGATACACTCCCGCCTGCATGATCCGTGTCAGCAGCCCGGTACGTTCGCGATGCAGCGCGCGCGTCACTTCGAGCGATCGCGCGACCTCGGCATCGACATAGGCGCGGACATGCGCGGCGAAGGCGGGATCCTCGATCCGCAGCATCACCTCCAGATTGAGGAACAGGCTGCGCGTATCGAAATTGGCCGATCCGATTTGCACCGCATTGTCGATCACGAACAATTTGGTGTGCAGCTTGGTCGGCAGATATTCGAACACCCGCACCCCGCGGCGCAGCAGCCCGCGATAGGTGAAGCGCGCGGCATGGAGCGTCAGATAATTGTCCGTGATCGACGGGACGATGACCCGAACCAGCCCTCCGCGGCGCGCCGCCCGGCCAAGCCGCAACAGCATCGCCGGGCTGGGAAAGAAATAGGCTGCCAGAATGTCGATCCGCCGCGCATGCTTGAGGTCGCGCCGCACCGCGCGCGCCCAGGGCGACAGCCGGCGCGTCGGTCCCCCAAGCAGCCAGCGCAGTTTACCGTCGGGCTCGCTCCAGTCGGCCAGCGCCTTGCGCAGCACGCGCAGCGGCGCGCGCGGCCGCTTCGCCCAGCGCCACAGCGCGTCGAAATAGCCGCCCAGTCGTGCCGCCGCCGGTCCCTCGACCAGCAGCCCCAGGTCGCGCCACGCGCCGGTGTCCGCCGCGTCGAAATAATCGTCCTGAATGTTGAACCCGCCGATCACAATCCGTGCGTCCGCCGTTTCGGCGTCGGCGAGCGCGATCTTCTGATGGTTGCGCAACAGGTAGCGGCGCCCCAGCCGCGGCACGAAGAAGCAGACATTGCCGCCCGCCTCGCGCAGCGGCGCGAAGAAGTCGCGGTCATAGGCAGGGTCGCTGCCAAGGCCGTCGACGATCAGCGTCACCTCGACCCCGCGCGCCGCAGCGGCGACCAGCGCGGCGCGCACCCGCTCGCCCACCCCGTCATCGGTGTAGATGTAATAGAGCAGCCGCAACGAGCGCTGCGCACCGTCGATCAGGGCGAACAGCGCGTCCAGCCGGCGCGGACCGGTGTCGAGCAGGGTCAGCCGGTTGCCCTCGACCTCGAACACGGGCTGCGGCTGCGGCGGCGCGGAGATTGCGGGTCGGGTCGGGTCGGCCTGCTCCATCGCCACGGGCTTGCACCAAGCGCTCGCGCATCGCCAGTCCGGCATCGCGCCCGCTCCCGATTTTCTTGACTCTTGAAGGGCGCGTCCCTAATTGGCCCCCTTTCCTGTATCTCTGCCCGAAGGAAGCGTTTCATGGCGCGCGTCACAGTCGAGGATTGCGTCGACAAGGTCTCGAACCGGTTCGATCTGGTGTTGCTTGCGGCACAGCGTGCCCGCCAGATCTCGGGCGGCGCCGAGCTGACGCTCGAACGCGACCGCGATAAGAACCCGGTCGTCGCGCTGCGCGAGATCGCTGAAGAGACCGTGCGTCCCGACACGCTCGAAGAATCACTGGTCGGCAGCCTGCAGCGCGTGCAGATCGACGATGAGGAAGCGCCCGATGAGGTCGGCTCGCTCGCCGCTTCGGCCGAGGCGCTTCGTCTCACCGCCGCCGCGCCGCCGCGTAACCAGAATCTGGGCGCCGACTACGAAGGTTGATCCTTCGCCGGCAGGAATTCGAAGCGGCCCCGGAGCGATCCGGGGCCGTTTTCATTCGGGGTCGGTCTCAGCGCGTCCCTTGAACCCTTGCGCCACCACGAAC
>DATIGZ010000366.1:0-4245 GCA_035481255.1 Sphingomonas sp.
GAAGGAAGCTCAGGCTGCCAAGCTCGCCGGCCTTGCGCGCACCCGCGTCGGCGAGCAGCTGGGGCTGATCGACAAGAGCCGCTTCGAATTCTGCTGGATCGTCGACTTCCCGATGTTCGAGTATGACGAGGACGCGAAGAAGGTCGATTTCAGCCACAACCCGTTCTCGATGCCGCAGGGCGACCTGGAGGCGCTGGAGACCAAGGACCCGCTCGACATCCTTGCCTGGCAATATGACATCGTCTGCAACGGCATCGAGCTGTCGTCGGGCGCGATCCGGAACCATCGTCCGGAGATCATGTACAAGGCGTTCGAAATCGCCGGGTACAGCCGTGAGGACGTGGACGCCAACTTCGCCGGCATGATCAACGCGTTCAAGTTCGGCGCGCCGCCGCACGGCGGTTCGGCGCCGGGCGTCGACCGCATCGTCATGCTGCTGGCCGATCAGCCCAACATCCGCGAAGTCATCGTCTTCCCGATGAACCAGAAGGCCGAGGACCTGATGATGCAGGCGCCGTCCTTCGTCAGCGACAAGCAGCTCAAGGAACTGCACATCCGGCTTGCGCCGGGCGTCGCGCCGACCGAATAAGGCCCTCGACAAGGGCAGGCGGGATAAACTCGCCGCCCGTTGGAGGGATTGATGCTCGACGGTTCGGGAATGGCGGCGCGGCAGCGCGTGGAAGCGACGATCGGTCTCGCCGATCTGTTCACCATCGGTATCGGGCCGTCGAGCTCGCACACCGTGGGGCCGATGCGCGCTGGGCACGCCTTTGCCGAGGCGGCGCTGGATCGCGGCATCCCGGTTTCGGTTTCATGCGAGCTGTTCGGATCGCTGGCGCTGACCGGCAAGGGCCACGCCACCGATACCGCGGTGATCCTGGGCCTGGCCGGGCATCAGCCCGAGAGCGTCGATCCCGACGCGGTGGCGAGCATCGTCGCGACGATCCAGTCCGAGCAGAAGCTGTCGCTGGGCGGGCAGGTGCCGGTGCCGTTCGTCGAGGGCAGGCACCTGATCTTCCGGTCGGACCGCTTCCTGCCCGCGCATCCCAACGGCATGCGCTTCGTCGCGCATTACCCGGATGGCGAGCCGTACGAGACCTTCTGGTACTCGATCGGCGGCGGCGCGGTGGTTGAGGGCGGGTGCGAGCCGCCGCGCTCGAACGTGACGCTGCCGATGAATTTCTCGTCGGGCGCAGAACTGCTCGCGGTGGCGGAGGAAAAGGGCGTGTCGATCGCCGATATCGTCCGCGCCAACGAGGCGGCATGGCGCGATGATACCGAGACCGACGCCTTCCTCGATTCGCTGCGCGCGGCGATGTCGGCGTGCATCGAGCGCGGGATGCGCGGCGAGGGCGAGCTGCCCGGCGGGCTCAAGGTCAAGCGCCGCGCACGCGACCTGCACAACAAGCTGCTCGCGCGCGGGCCGCGCTCAGATCCGTCCCTCGTGTTCGACTGGGTGAGCCTGTGGGCGCTGGCGGTGAACGAGGAGAACGCCGCGGGCGGCCGCGTCGTCACCGCGCCGACCAATGGCGCCGCGGGCGTGATCCCGGCGGTGCTGCGCTATTACGAGACCTTCTGTGCCTCGCCGACCCCGGCGGGCGCTCGCACCTTCCTGCTGACCACCGCAGCGATCGGCTTCCTCTACAAGAAGCGCGCGTCGATCTCGGCCGCCGAGATGGGCTGTCAGGGCGAGGTCGGGGTCGCCTGTTCGATGGCGGCGGCGGGGCTCGCCGCGGCGCTGGGCGCGACCAACGCGCAGATCGAGAACGCCGCCGAGATCGGCATGGAGCATAATCTGGGCCTCACCTGTGATCCGATCGGCGGGCTCGTCCAGATCCCGTGCATCGAGCGCAACACGATGGGCGCGATCAAGGCGATCAACGCCGCCTATCTCGCGATGCACGGCGACGGCAGCCATGTCGTGAGCCTCGACGCGGTGATCGAGACGATGCGCCAGACCGGCGAGGATATGCGGTCGAAATACAAGGAAACCGCGCAGGGCGGGCTGGCGGTCAACGTCGTCGCGTGCTGATTTAGGCTTCGGCCAACGGCAAGGGAGCGGCTATGCGGATCGCGGTGTTCGGGACCAAGGGGTATGACCGGCGTTTCCTGAGCGAAGCGAATTCTGGCCACGGACATGAGCTGGTGTTCCTGGAGCCGCGGCTGGACGCCATGACCGTTTCACTCGCCGCGGGGTGCCGGGCGGTGTGCGTGTTCGTCAACGACCGGGTCGATGCCGGGGTGCTGGGCGCGCTGGCATCGCTCGGCGTGCGGCTGGTGGCGCTGCGCTGCGCCGGGTTCAACAATGTCGATCTGGCGGCGGCGGAGCGGCTGGGGATCGATGTGGTGCGCGTGCCCGCTTACTCGCCGCACGCGGTGGCGGAGTTCACCATCGGCCTGATGCTGGCGGTCGACCGGCATATCCCGCGCGCATGGGCACGGGTGCGCGACAACAACTTCGCTTTGGATGGCCTGATCGGGCGCAATCTGCATGGCCGCACGGTGGGTGTCATCGGCACGGGCAAGATCGGCGCGCTGGTGGCGCGAAGCCTGAAGGCCGGGTTCGGATGCGAGGTGCTGGCGAGCGATGTGGCGACCGACCCGGAGCTGGAGGCGATCGGCGTGCGCTATGTGCCGCGCGACCTGTTGCTGGAGCAGGCCGAGATCGTCACGCTGCATTGTCCGCTGACGCCCGAGACGCGGCATCTGATCGATGCGGCCGCGATCGCGCGGGCGCGCGAGGGGCTGCTGATCGTCAACACCAGCCGCGGCGCGCTGATCGACACCGCGGCGCTGATCGACGGCCTCAAGTCGCGCAAGATCGGCGGGGTGGCGCTCGACGTCTATGAGCAGGAAGCCGACCTGTTCTTCGAGGATTTGTCGGCCGAGATCGTCAGCGACGATGTGTTCCAGCGGCTGCTGACCTTCCCCAACGTGCTGGTCACCGGGCATCAGGCGTTCCTGACCGAGGAGGCCCTGACCTCGATCGCGGAGACCACCCTGGCGAGCGTGTCCGACGCCGAAGCCGGACGGCCGCTGGCCAACCGTGTCGGGACGGAGCGGGTGGCGGGCTGATGGCGACGCGAACGCTCGACAAGTTCGTACGGCGCTACACCACGCTGTCGAGCGCGCTCGATACGCTGGTGCATCAACGGCTGGTGCTGCTCAGCCCGTCCAAATGGGACGACACCAACGATGTCGAATTCATGGAGCTGTACCGCGCTCATGCCGGGGCGCAGTCGGTGCTGGCCTTGTGCTGCGCGATGGCCAGCGAGACCTATCACCACTGGCGGGTGTTCACGCAGGGGATGGAAGGCGTGTGCATCGAGTTCGAGAAGGCCCCGCTCGAAGCGGCGGTAAGCGGGCATGCGGGCATCGTCACCGGCCCGGTCGAGTATCTGCGGGTCCGCGATCTGGAAGCGCTGACCCCCGATGACGCGCACCGGCTGCCGTTCGTCAAGCGCGAGGGCTATAGCGACGAGCGCGAATGGCGGATCGTCGCGACCTGCATGGATGAGCCGAAACTGACTCTGCCGGTCGGCATCGACCTTGGCTCGATCACGCGGCTGGTGCTCAATCCGTGGCTTCCGCCCGCGCTGGCGGACAATCTGCGCGCGATCATCCGCGGGCTGCCGGGGTGTGCGAAGATTAAGATCGAGGCCTCGGCACTGACCAGCAGCGACCGATGGAAGGCCGCCGGGAAGAAAATCGTGCGATCCGAATAGGCGGAGCGCCGCAGCGGCGCCCCGCCATATCGTTCAGAAGCCGAAACGCAGCGTCGCGCGGACATTTCGCGGTTCGCCATAGACATAGCCGGCGAACCAGAGGTTGTTGTTGAAGTAGCGCTTGTCGAAGAGATTGTTGACGTTGAGCTGAAGCGAGACATTCTCGGTCAGCTTGTAGCGCGCCATGGCGTTGACCAGCAGATAGGCGGGCTGACCGACATTCTCGCGCGCGTTGGTCGCCGGGTTGACCGCGGTCTTGGGCGGTTCGCTCTCCCAGCGGCCCGAACCACCGACGCTGAGCCCGTCGAGCATGCCGCTGAAGTCGTAGCGCGTGGCCATGCGCAGCACGCGACGCGGATGGTGCGCCTGTACCGGCGCGCCGTCGGCATCCTTTGCGGAGAAATCGCTCCAGCCGAGGCTCAGGTCCCAGCCGGTGAGGATCTCGCCCGCGATTTCGGCTTCATAGCCTTCGGAAACCGTACCCCGCGCGGGGCGCATCGCCGGATTGGTGGTGCCGGGG
>DATIGZ010000367.1:0-6499 GCA_035481255.1 Sphingomonas sp.
GGACGCTTCGCGCCGTACTTCGAACGGCTCTGCTTGCGGTCCTTGACACCCTGGGTATCGAGAACGCCGCGCAGAACGTGATAGCGCACACCGGGAAGATCGCGCACACGGCCGCCACGGATCAGGACCACCGAGTGCTCCTGCAGGTTGTGGCCCTCGCCGGGGATGTACGAGATGACTTCGCGGCTGTTGGTCAGACGGACCTTGGCCACCTTGCGAAGCGCCGAGTTCGGCTTCTTCGGGGTCGTGGTGTAGACACGGGTACAGACACCGCGCTTCTGCGGGTTCTGTTCCATCGCAGGGACCTTGCTCTTGGCCTTCTGCGGTTCGCGGCCCTTGCGGACCAGCTGGTTGATCGTCGGCATGAAGCCCTTCACCTTTTTCGTTACCGGTCGCCCGGCGGTTACTGTGCGGGAGCCCTGGTTGTGCAATACAAAAGGGCCTGGCGGGCGTACCCCCTGGCCCCAAGTCTCCGACACCGTTCAGCTCTGTGCCGCCCGGAACGCCGAAAAGCCGACAGAATCGACTCCCTGCCCCGGTGCGGAACGCGCGGCCTATACGCGCACGCCCCTGGCCGGTCAATGGCGCGGCGGCTGCCCGCTTTCGCCTGCCCCGCCGCCCTTCGCAGCGGCGCTCGGCGCGCCGCACGCGGAGCCGGACCTTAACCCGATTTTCAGAGCACTGCTCCAATTGCAGGCTATGCCGCCGATGCCTCTTCGTCCACCGATGCCCGCGCCCGCGATCTGGCTCGTCGCGGCAGTCGCGGCGGCGCAGGCCTGGATATTGTGGCCGCTGTTCACACCGGACATGACCGCGTTCCTCGTCCCCTGGCTGGAGACGATCCGCGAACGCGGCGTCGCATCGGCTTTTGCCGAGCCCTTCTCCAACTACATGCCGAGCTATCTCTATCTGCTCGCCTTGTTCAGCCCGCTTGCCGAGCGGCTCGATCCGATGAGCGTCATCAAGCTGCTTTCTGTCGCCGGGACCGTCGCGCTCGCGCTCTCGTTCCACCGGCTGCTCGGCGCGCTCGGCGCCCCGCAGCGGGCACAATGGGCGGCGGCGGTGTTCGCCCTTCCCTCGATCGCGTTCAACGCGTTGTTGATGGGGCAGTGCGACGCGATCTACGTCGCGGCCTGCGTGATGGCGGTCGCGATGGCGCTCGAACGGCGCCACCTCGCCATGTTCGTCTGGTGCGGGGTCGCCGTCGCGTTCAAGGCACAGGCCGTGCTTGTCGCGCCCTTCTTCCTCGCGCTGGCCATCCGCCGCCGCGTGCCGTTCCACTACTGGCTCGCCGCGCCCGCCGCCCTGCTCGCGATAATGGCCCCTGCCCTGCTCGCCGGGTGGCCGCCCGCCGATCTCGCGACGATCTATTTCCGTCAGGCCGGAACCTACAGCAACGACATCGCGCGCAACGCGCCCAACATCTGGTCACTCGCCGGCGCGATCTCGCCCGAGCACGCGCCCCGGCTGTTCGGCCTCGCACTCGCCGCCGCGCTCGGCGCCGCCGCGGCCTATGTCGCGCGGATGCAGGTGGTGCGCTTCGACAAGGCCGGCCTCGTCTGCATGGCCGCTCTCGCCGTCCTTCTCTCCGCCGGCCTGCTCCCGCGGATGCACGAGCGCTATTTCCTGCTCGCCGATATCCTCATCCTCGCCTTCGCCATCGCGAAGGGCACCCGCGCCACCTTCACCCTCGCCGCGCTGGTTCAGCTCGGATCGACCGCGGCGATCATCGGCTATATCGGACTCGGGATGCCGATGGTCGCGATCGGGGCGCTGTGCATGATCGCGGCGACGTGGATCGCGGCGCGGCCCCTGATTGCCCCTCACGCGAATGATAATCGCGACGGATCGCATCGAATCCCGCCCCCGCACGGGCTGCGCGGCACGCTGTCCTTTGATATCATGAGCGCGCGGATCGCACGGCCGCCGGGGGAGTAAAGCTTATGTTCGGGAACAAGACGCGTGACGAGCGGCCGGCGATGCCGCTGGTGAATGGCGGCAACGGCAATGGCCGTCGCGGCATGTTCTCCGTGATCGGCGCCGACGTCGTCATTTCCGGCAACATCAAGGCCAGCGCCGAGCTGCATATCGAAGGCCGGATCGAGGGCGATGTCGATTGTGCCGCGCTGATCCAGGGTGCCGAAAGCCATATCGTCGGCGGCGTCACCGCCGAAAGCGCGCGCATCGCTGGCGCGATCGAGGGCGCGGTTCACGTCCGTCAGCTCACCGTCGAGCGCACCGCGCGGATCAGCGGCGACGTCGAATATGAGAACATCACGATTGAGAATGGCGGTCATATCGACGGACGCATGCGTCGCATCGGCGCCACCACCGTCACCATCACCCCGCTGATCGGCAGCGACGCCCCACGCGCGCCACTGACCACGACGGTCGAGGCGGTGGCGGACTAGAACCTACTTCAGGGGGTCGTGCCCCCAGTTCATCAGCGAATAGCGCCAGCGTGAGGTGGGAATCCGGAATTCCTCATGCGGCCCCTGCGCGCGATGCCGCCGCACATAGCCGACCACCTTGCGCATATGCGCATAGTCGCCACCATCGAGCGCGGCCTTGTCCTTACGCAGGATAAGCACGATCCGCCGTCCCGACGCGTGCCCGACGCTCTCGCTTGCGCCATCGCGCCTGAAACCGACCTTGCGGCTTTCCTCGGTCTCGAGCCAGTCCTCGATCTCGCTGGCGGTCATGTTCACCGCCTCACGGAAATTCCGCCACACCGTTTCGTGATCGTCCTGTTTCGTCATACCGTTCCCAACGCTCCGATCGATGACCGGTTCTCGACCCCATCCGCGGAAAAACGCATAGAGCGCACAGGCAATCAAGGAGGACGGGATGATCACGGGTCAGGAAGGCGGATGCCGCTGCGGCAAGGTGCGGTTCCGGATCAATGCCGAACCGCTCGTCACCGCCGTCTGCCATTGCCGCGGCTGCCAGAAGATGTCCGCCAGCGCCTTTTCCACCACCCTCACCCTGCCCGCCGACGCGCTTGAGGTCATCGAAGGCGAACCCGTGATCGGCGGTCTGCACGGTGATGAGGCCCGTCATCATCACTGCGACTGGTGCAAGAGCTGGCTCTTTACTCGCCTGCCGCCCGAATATGGCGCGGTGAACGTGCGCGCGACGATGCTCGACGACGCCGGCGGGTTCGTGCCGTTCATCGAGACCTATACCAGCGAGAAACTGCCCTGGGCGCAAACCGGCGCGGCGCACAGCTTCGAAACATTCCCCGAACCGTCCGATTATCCCGCGCTGATGCAGGCCTTCGCGCAGGCCCGCTGACCGGTCAGGCCTTGCGGCCGAAGGTCGGGCGCGGCGCGGCGTGGTCGGGGACTTCGAACGACGCCTCGCCCGCCGCCTTCTTCTTGAGGTAGCGCGCGATCACCGCGTCGGGATCGAAATCGCCCTGCACCGAATCGTTCGCGCCGCTCGGCGCTTTCGCCTTGGGCTTCGCCGCGGTGCCACTGGCCAGCCGCACCAGCTTGATGATCAACGGGATGCTCAACAGCAGGCTGACCGCGCCCAGCCCGATGATCGTCGGCATCAGCTGCTGCTGCACCGCCTGGCCCATCGCCTGATTGACGCGATACAGATAGATCGCCAGCCCGGCGAACCAGATGACGGGGACGATCCCCAGCAGCGCTTTCACCGACATGCCATGCTCCCGCAAATCGCACGGAAGCATGGCAGGGTTTCACCAAGAAAAGCTGAACGGGGTCACATGTGAAGCTGGCGCCCGTAAGCCGCCAGCACCGCCTCGTGCATCGTCTCGCTGATCGTCGGGTGCGGGAACACCGTTTCCATCAGCTCCGCCTCGGTGGTCTCCAGCGTCTTGCCGATGGTGTAGCCCTGGATCATCTCGGTCACTTCCGCGCCGATCATGTGAGCGCCCAGCAGCTCGCCGGTCTTGGCGTCGAACACGGTCTTCACAAAGCCTTCCGGCTCGCCCAGCGCGATCGCCTTGCCGTTGCCGATGAAGGGGAAGTTGCCGACCTTCACTTCGTAGCCCGCTTCCTTCGCCTTCGCCTCGGTCAGGCCGACGCTGGCGATCTGCGGGTGGCAATAGGTGCAGCCCGGGATGTTGCGCGGATCCATCGCGTGCGGATGCTTGCCGGCGATCGCCTCGGCCGCGATCACGCCCTCATGGCTCGCCTTGTGCGCCAGCCACGGCGGCGCGGTGATGTCGCCGATCGCGTAGAGGCCGTCGATGTTGGTTTTGTAGTCCGGTCCGGTCTTGAGGAACCCGCGCTCGTCGACATCGACGCCCAGTTCCTTGAGGCCGATATCGGCGGTGTTGGGCACGATGCCGATCGCGACGATGGCGTGGCTGAACTGCCCGTCCGTCGCCTTGCCGTCCTTGCCGGTGATGGTCGCCTTCACGCCGTTCGCGTCCGCCGCGATCTTGTCGATCCTGGCGCCGGTCATGATCGTCATGCCCTGCTTCTTGAGCGCCTTCTCGAGATGCGCGGAGATGTCGGCGTCCTCGACCGGCACGATACGGTCGAGCATCTCGACCACCGTCACCTCGGCACCCATGTCGTTGTAGAAGCTCGCGAATTCGATGCCGATCGCGCCCGATCCGATGACCAGCAGCTTCTTGGGCATTTCCTTGGGCGTCATCGCGTGGCGATAGGTCCACACCTTGTTGCCGTCGGCGGGCAGGTTCGGCAGGTCGCGGGCGCGCGCGCCGGTGGCGAGGATGATGTTCTTCGCGGTCAGCTCGGTCGCCTTGCCGTCCTCGGCCGTCACCGTCAGCTTGCCCTTGCCGGTCAGCTTGCCGGTGCCGAAATGCACCGCGATCTTGTTCTTCTTCATCAGGTGCGTGACGCCCTGATTGAGCTGTTTTGCGACGCCGCGCGAGCGCTTGACGACAGCGTCGAGGTCAGCGGTGATCTTCTCGGCGGCGAGCCCGTAATCCTTGGCGTGCTGCATGAAGTGGAAGATCTCGGCCGAGCGCAGCAGCGCCTTGGTCGGGATGCAGCCCCAGTTCAGGCAGATGCCGCCCAGCAGCTCGCGCTCGACGATCGCGGTCTTGAGGCCGAGCTGGCTCGCGCGGATCGCGGCGACATAGCCACCGGGTCCGGAACCGAGCACGATCACGTCATAGGATTCAGCCATTGTCTTCTAGAGCCCCTGGGGATGGAGGATTGAACGATAGATAGGATGGGCAGGCCCGCCGCGCATCAGCCGTCCACCGGCCGCGGCTTGCGGTCTTCGCCCACCGCGACGAAGGTGAAATTGGCCTGAGTCACCAGCTCGCGCTCCTCGCCGTGGCGGCCGCGGCGCCACGCCTCGACGTCGATCTTCATCGAGCTGCGACCGACCTTGGTGAGCGCCGCATAGACCGACACCTCGTCGCCGACGAAGACGGGGGCGTGGAACTGCATCGCGTCCATCGCCACCGTCACCGCGCGGCCCTTGGCCCGGCGCGCGGCGACGAGTCCGGCGGCCATGTCCATCTGCCCGATCAGCCAGCCGCCGAAAATGTCGCCATAGGCATTGGCGTCGGCGGGCATGGTGGTGACCCGGATCGTCGGCTCGAAGCCCGGCGGGTTGCGGTCAGGCATTGTCGGTCTCTTTTCGCGTCCGGTCCGCCGCCATCGCGCGCCGCATCGGCCCGATGCCCATGATCACCACGCACACGATCGCCACCGCGGTCACCAGCCACACATCGCGCGCGGCCAGCGGATAGGCCCAGGCCGACAATGCGCCGATCAGCAGCGCGACCGCGATTCCCGCGGCGATGTGCAAGGCTTCGGTGAGAACGCGCACGCGCGTCTCAGGCCAGCAGGCCCATCGGCGACTCGACGAGCGCCTTGAACACCTTCATCAGCTCCGCGCCATCGGCCCCGTCCACCGCGCGGTGGTCGAAGCTGCCGGTCGCCGACATGACGGTCGCCACGCCCAGCGCGTCGTCGACGATGTACGGGCGCTTCTCGCCCGCGCCGACCGCCAGGATCATCGCCTGCGGCGGATTGATGACGGCGTCGAACTGCTTGATGCCGAACATGCCCATGTTGGAGATGCTGGCGGTGCCGCCCTGATATTCGTGCGGCTGCAGCTTGCCTTCCTTCGCGCGCTGGCCAAGCTCCTTCATCTGGGTCGAGATCGACGCCAGCCCGATGTTCGCGGCATCGCGGATGATCGGGGTGATGAGGCCGGTCGGGGTCGAGACCGCAACCGAGATGTCCGAACGGCTGTACTTGACCAGCTTGTCGCCGGCGTAAGTGACGTTGCACTTGGGCACCTGCGCCAGCGCGACGGCCAGCGCCTTGATCAGCATGTCGTTGACCGACAGCTTCACGCCGCGGCCTTCCAGGCTCTTGTTGAGCTGGCCGCGCAGCTTGAGCAGCGCGTCGAGCTGGACGTCGACGGTCAGGTAGATGTGCGGGATCGTCTGCTTCGCCTCGGTCAAGCGGCGCGCGATCGTCTTGCGAATGTTGCTGAGCTTCTCTTCCTCGTGCGGGATGGTCTCGTCGTACCAGAC
>DATIGZ010000368.1:0-4772 GCA_035481255.1 Sphingomonas sp.
GTCGAGCGATTGTTTCAGGCGACGCCCTATGTCAGCGGCAACGGGCATTATTCGGGCCGCATCGCCTTCGCTCCCGACGGCAGGCATTTGTTCTTCACCAATGGCGAGCGACAGAAGTTCGATCCGGCGCAGGATCCCACATCGACCCTGGGCAAGGTGCTGCGCCTGACCCTCGACGGCAAACCCGCGGGCGATCCCAGCCTGACGGCGAAGGGCTTTCATCCCGCCATCTGGTCCTATGGTCATCGCAACCTGCTCGGCATCGCTTTCGACAAGGCGGGCAATTTGTGGGAGCAGGAGATGGGCCCGCAGGGCGGCGACGAGGTCAATCTGGTGCTGCCCGGCAAGAATTACGGCTATCCGATCGTCTCCGACGGCGACCATTATGGCGGCGCCGACATTCCCGACCACAAGACCCGGCCCGAGTTCGAAGCGCCCAAGGTGTCGTGGAACCCGGCAATCTCGCCCGGCGGGCTGATCGTCTATTCGGGCAAGCTCTTCCCGCAATGGGCGGGGGATCTGTTCATCGGCGGGCTGTCGAGTCAGGCGCTGGTGCGCGTCGACGTGAACGGCACCAGCGCGGCCAAGGGCGATCAGTGGCCGATGGGCGCGCGCATCCGCGAGGTCGAGGAAGGTCCGGACGGCGCGATCTGGCTGCTCGAGGATGGCCGCGACGGATCGCAGGGGCGCCTGCTCAAGCTGACGCCGAAGCGCTAGTCCGTAGCGAGCAGGAAGTTCAGCCGGGCGGCGGCGACCGGACGATCCCGGTCGTCCTGCCAGGCGATCGTCTCAACATTGGCGATGCGCGTGCCGAGCCGCGAAACATGCCCCTGCGCGCGGGTGACCTTCTCGCGCCCGCCGCGCATGAAATCGACCGTGACGTTGATGGGCTTGATCCGCGTATCGGACCGCCCCTCGGTCTCCAGCGCGTGTTTGAGCGCGACGATCGCCGCCATCTCGAGCAACCCGGCGAGCGCGCCGCCATGGACGAAGCCCGGCCGGCCGATCACATCGGCACCGAACGGCATCGCCAGTACCGGCGCACCGTCACCCGGCTCCGGCGTGATGCCCAGCAGATCGGCATAGGGCGGCAACGTCATGCGGGCACACCCGTGAACATGAAGGTGCCGGCGACATGCGCGACCGGATCGTCCGGATCGCCATCATGCGCGATGCCCCGCACGAACGCGACCGAACGCGTCACACGATAGCATTCGCCGCGCCCCACGACCTCGCGCCCCGGCGTCGCGGGCCGCAGATAATCGACGCGCAGGTCAAGCGTCGCGTGCGGCAGGAAACCGCCGCGCTTCATCCACACTCCGACACTCGTCGCCATGTCGAGCAACGCGACGATCGGCCCGGACGCGATCACGCCTCGCGCGGGGTCGCCGACCAGATCCTCACGCCATGGCAATATGAGCTGGCACCAGTCGGAGCCGTGCGAATCGTAGCGTACGCCCAGCCGCCGGCCATGCCCCGCGGGCAACGCGGCGAAGAAAGCGGCGGGATCGAACGGGAAGGGTGCGGGATCCATCGCCGCGCGAGGTAGCGGGCCGGGCGCGGCGCGGCAATGCCGGGTTGACGGGACGGGAGGGAACGCGACGGGGCATCCCATCGTAAATTCGAATTAACTCTGCCGCCCGTCCCGGCAAGCGTAGCCTGTGGCGATCAAGCACGGGGGAACGCGCATGAGCACCTTACCCTTGGCCGAGATCGCGACGCTCGGCACCCAGATCGCCACGCATGGCGCGATCCGCGCCGCCGAGGTCGCCGGGGACGATATCTTCGAGATGCTGATCGCGATCGCGATCCTGGTGTACGAAACCTATCCGACCCCCAGCCGGTGAACGCGGCGGCCGCACGGCACCCCGGCGTTGCCGGCGCGCGCGAACGATCGGAGCCGGTCAACGCGCGCTGGCTCGCCGGCCCCGCCGCGGAGACGGCGGACCGATTCGCGGGGGTCGAGGGGGCCGACGCGGTCGAGGAACGCGCGGCGGGGTTTCTGGGCGATCTGCGCCTTGTTGAAGCGTTGCTCGCGCCGCTGATCGCCGCGCTGCATGCCGATCCGTGGTTTGAGCCGCCGTTCAAGGTGAGCCGTGACCGGCTGCGCACCGGCGCGGTGCTGCTCGACTGTGCGGCGGTGACGATTTCGGCCACCGTCACTTGCGCGGCGGAACTCAATCGGCTGCCGCCGCCCGTCACGCTGGTGCTGCCGGGAAGGGTAACGCTCACCCGCTATGTTCGCGGGGGCGGCGCGCGCATGCGGCGCTGGCAGGCCGAGCCAGCGGGCGCGGACTTCAGCGCCGCCGGGGTCGCACCCGCCCGAGAGATCGCGCCGCTGGTGCCGGGGGATGGCGCGCTGCTGCGTCAGGACGGACGCGTCACGGGGCATCTGCTCAGCGCGGCGGTAAGCGATATCGTCGCGCTCACCGCGACGATCAAGCCGGGCGCGGCGGCGCTGATGCGCGAATATGCGGTGGCGGACGGCGCGTTCGTCCGCGCCGCCTGTACCGACGACGCGGCGTCGCGGATCGAGATGCTGCTGACCTTTCTGCGGGTGAGCGGGCGCGCGGACGCGGGGACATTGTTCGACGGCGCCTCGCGGCACCCCGCCTTCCATCTGCGCTGGTCGGCGATGCGCGAGTGGCTGATGCTCGATGCGCGCGGCGCTCGCGACCGGCTCGGCGGGATGGCCGCGACCGATCCCAATGCCGAGATTCGCGCCGCCGCCGCCGCGACGCTCGATGCGGTCGATCGTCGGCTGGCGCAGCCATGCCCCGCCTGATCGATCCCGGCAAGGGGGCGGCGATCACGCTCGAGGAGCTGACCGACACGCTCGATTCGACGCCGTTCGACCCGCATGACGAGGACGGCTTCGCCGCGCTCGGACCGTTGCTGGCGCAGCTCGGGCGCAACCGCAGCTTTCTCGCCGATCTCGCGATCGAGGAACTCAAGCTGCGCTGCACGCGGCAGAGCGCGGCCAATGGCTATGGCCCGCAGGTCTTCCTGCTGCGCCCGCCCAATGGCCGTTATGTGATCCGCGCTAATTTCTGGCCCGCCGCGGACGACGCCGTGGTGCGGGCGAGCGGCACCGCGCCCTTCTTCTACGGGCTTCCGCATGATCACAATTTTCCGTTCCTGACCTGTGGTTATCTGGGGCCGGGCTATTGGAGCGACTATTTCGAATATGACGGCCGGTCGGCGCCGGGCGCGCCCGGCAGCGACGCCGGGCTGCGCTTCGTCGAGCGCAGCCGGCTCGATCCGGGCAAGCTGATGCTCTACCGCATGCAGCGCGATGTGCATGTACAGTTGCCGCCCGACAGCTTCTCGGTCTCGCTCAACATCCTCGGCCAGCATCCCAGCCATCCGTGGATCGACCAATATCGTTTCGACATCGCGCGCAATACGATCGCCGAGGGGCTGACCACCGCGCCGTCCGAGGGACTGGTCATGCTCGCCGCGCATCTGGGCGGCGGAAACGGCCTCGATCTGGTCGATCACCTGCTCCGCCGTCACCCCCATCCGCGCATGCGCCGCACGGCGGCGTCGGCACTCGAATCCATCGCCTCCAATCTCTCCGATACGGACCATATTCCGGCAGACTCCTGATGCGCGGCGCTTAGATTCCCGAGGCGTGGGGCAGAAGATTCTCTCCGAAATCGATATACCGCTGCTGGATCAGGCGGTCGCCCAGCGAGGTTACGCGCTTGTGCTCGGCAAATCCTGTGCCATGCCCGACCGCGACGTCGCCGCGATCCTGCGCGCATGGCGGCCGGGAATCCGGATCCACGGCAGCCATGTGCCCGAAATCGCGGTAGCCGGGTGCCCGGCCTGGCTGACCGCCGCGCTCGACGCGGGCGCGGCCGACGCGGTCTCGCACCCGGTCAACGCCTATGAGCTGGCCGCGCGCGTCGATGTGCGTGTCCGCAGTCATATGCCGGGCGATACCCGGTTCGGGGACCTGCGCATCGACCGGGTGAATCGTAAAGTCGCGCGCGCCGGGGTCCCGATCCCGCTGGTGCCGCGCGAGTTCGCGGTGCTGCTCCACCTTGCCGAACGGCGCGGCGAGTTCGTCTCGCGCCGCGAGCTGCTTGAGCAGGTATGGGGACTGCGTTTCGATCCGGGGACCAATGTCGTCGCGGTCCATATCTCCAAGCTGCGCGCCAAGATCGACCGGGGCTTTGCCAGCCCGATGATCCGCGGCGTCAAGGGACTCGGCTATCGTCTCGACGCGGTCTAGCGTGACGCAAAGACCGGGAGAGAATGGCCATGACCGAGCAGCGCGTTTCGATCGACTTCGCGATGGGTATCGCCGATGTGCGGCTGACCCGACCCGAGAAGATGAACGCGCTCGATCCGGCGATGTTCGCGGGAATCGCCGATGCGATCGAGCGGTTAAGCGCGATGACGGGGCTGCGCGCGGTAGTACTGTCGGGCGAGGGACGCGCCTTTTGCGCTGGGCTCGACATGACAAGCATTGCGGGCGGCGGGTCGGGGCTTGATCTGGACGCGCGCAGTCATGGCGACGCCAACCTGTTCCAGCAGGTGGCGTGGGGCTGGCGAATGCTGCCGGTACCGGTGATCGCGGCGGTCCACGGCATCGCATTCGGCGGCGGGTTCCAGATCCTGTCAGGTGCCGATATCCGCATCATGGCGCCGGGCACACGCTGCTCGATCATGGAGATGAAATGGGGGATCGTCCCCGACATGGCCGGCTTCGCGCTTTGGCGGACGACGGTGCGCGACGATGTGCTGCGCGAGCTGACCTATAC
>DATIGZ010000369.1:0-2227 GCA_035481255.1 Sphingomonas sp.
GGCAGCGCGATCTGTCGATCAGCTACAGCAGGCTCGGCGATGTCGAGGTCACCGCCGGCGACATCATCGCCGCCCGCAAGCGCTTCGAGGCCGGGCTGGATATCTCCGGCCGGCTCGCCCGCCTGGAACCGGGTAACACTCAATGGCAGCGCGATCTCTCGATCAGCTACAACAAGCTTGGAGAAGTCGAGGTCGCCGCCGGCGACATTGCCGCCGCCCGTAAGCGCTTCGAGGCCGGACTGGACATTCGCCGCCGGCTCACCCGTCTGGAGCCGGGTAACACCCAATGGCAGCGCGATCTGTCGATCAGCTACAGCAGGCTCGGTGATATCGAGGTCACCGCCGGCGATCTCGCCGCCGCGCGCCCGCACTTCGAAGCCAGCCTGAACATCGCCGACCGGCTCGCCCCGCAGGAGCCGGGCAACACCCAATGGCAGCGCGACCTCTCGGTCTGCTACAACAAGCTCGGCGAGATTGGACTCGCCGACGGGGACATCACCGCCGCGCGCCAGCGCTTCGAGGCGAGCCTGGACATCGCCGCCCGGCTCGCCGGGCTGGAGCCGGGCAATGCCCAATGGCAGCGCGATCTGTCGATCAGTTACAACAAACTCGGCGATGTCGAACTCGCCGCCGGCGAGGTTGCCGCCGCCCGTCAGCGCTTCACGGCCGGGCTGGACATTCGCGAACGGCTCGCCCGCTTAGAGCCGGGCAACGCCCAATCGCAACGCGACCTCTACGTATCGCTGGCCCGGCTGGCACAGATCGTCTCGGCTGAAGGCGACACGCTTACCGCGATCGCGCATCTCGAGCAGGCCGAAGGAATCATGATGGCGGTCGTCGCGCGAGCAAGCACTCATCCCGGCTATGCAAAGGATCTCGCCGAAATCCGCGCCTCGCTCGATCAGCTGCGCGAGCCCCCGCAAGTCTGAACCGCGACGGCGCTTCCTTGTGTCCCATACCCTCATGGCCCATGACGGAACAAATCATAAACAAATTCCTTTCCTACACGCCTCTGCTGTGCCTACACACTGGCCGGTTGAGCGATTCACAGGAGGGGAAGATGCAGAACCGGGTTCCCGTGAAGCGGGAGGAGCGGCCTCCGCTGCCTGCATTCACGCCGGTGCCGCGGCGGAACAACCGGCATGACGGGTGGACGCCGGAGCGGCAGCGGGCGTTTATCGAGGCGCTGGCGGATACCGGGTCGGTCACGCGCGCGGCGGCTCAGGTCAATATCGCACAGGCCAATTGCTATGCGCTGCGGCGCGCGCCGGGGGCCGAGAGCTTTCGCGCGGCGTGGGAGGCTGCGCTCGACTATGGCGTGCTGCGATTGAAGGACATCGCGTTCGAGCGGGCGATCGAGGGGCAGCTGGTGCCGGTGTTCGTCGCGGGCAAGCTGATGGGCTTTCGCAGGAAGCGCAACGACGCGCTGCTGATGTTCTGCCTGCGCCACTACGGTCAGGACGCCACCGGCAAGCGCACGACGATCAACTATTTCTCGACGCGGGCGAGCGCGGGCGGCGACGGCGACGCGAGGGCCGAGGCGCAGACGACAACGGTGCGCACGACCATCACCGGCGATGGCGGTCCGGCCCGGATCGCCGGTGCCGCGGCACGGATCGAGGATTTTGCCGGGGTGACGCTCGACGCCGAGGCGGAAGCGGCGATCGACGCGGCGCTGGAGGCGTGCGCGGCACGGCGGCGGGCGCTGGACGCGGCGATCGACGCAGGCGGCCTAGCCGGGCGCGACGCGGAGGAGGACGATCCCGACGCGCCGTTCGTGCGGGTGCCGCCCGGCGCGATCGAATGGCGCGGCGAGCTGGAGCCGGCGGTGGCACTCGAGGAATGGGTCCCGTTCGTCGAGGACGAACTACCGTGGGAGCAGGTTGGAGCCGAAGCGGGCGGCACGAGAGCGGAACTGGCCGTCAAGGCAAAGCCGGGGAAGAGCAAGCGGGCGCCCGGCTGACGGGGATCGGGACCGGGGGAAAGGCGGCGCCCTCCCCCCCTCGCAGCGGCCCGGTCACGCAGGCGGCGCATCGGCCCGTCGCATTATGCGCTCCTGTTACCGGGACAGCGCCCCGGCGCCGGGATCGTTAATCCGCGTTAGCAGTTGCGCAGATCACCCAACTACCCGTGGGGTTCTTGTGCTGCAATTTTTCAGCGCATCCCATGAACAAGATGGAGGGGGCTTTGACGACCGATTGCGCCTTCCGGCGGGCGGGGATGGACG
>DATIGZ010000370.1:0-5129 GCA_035481255.1 Sphingomonas sp.
GGCGGCGAGTCAGGCGCTCGACGCGATCAACCCGCGCTTCGAGGTTGCGGGTAAAATCGAGAGCGAGACGATCCAGTCCGCGCTCGACGCCGCGCTGGACGGCGATGGCGAACGGATGGTTTCGGCCGGCGATCTCGCACCGGTGTTCAGGGGCGCGCGAGTGGTGGCCGCCGAGTATCGCGTCGGGCTGGCGCTGCACGCCGCGATCGAGCCGATGTGCGCGACGGCGGTGTGGGAAGAGGATCGTGTACGGCTGTGGCTGCCGACTCAGGCGCCGGGCTTTGCGCGCGACGCGGTGGCGGCGGTGCTGGGGATCGGCGCGTCGGATGTGCTGATCCATCCGGTGCTGGCGGGCGGATCGTTCGGACAGAATCTGGAGCATCAGGTCGCGGCGCAGGTCGCGCTGATCGCACGCGAGGTGAAGAAGCCGGTGCAGCTCATGTGGTCGCGCGGCGAGACCTGCGTGCAGGACCGCTTCCGCCCGCCCGCGGCGGGGCGGATGACCGCGCGGCTGGGCGCGAACGGGAGCATTTCGGGCTGGCTCGCCAAGATCGCGGCGCCCAATACCGGGCACGAGCTGGCGCGGCGGCTGACCGGCGGAGGCGGAGCGATCGGCGCGGGACTGGCGCTGACCGGCGTCGGCGACCGGTCGGCCGTGGCGGGCGCGCGGCCGCCCTATCGAATCCCGGCGCTGGCGATCGATCACCACCCGGCCGATATCGGCGTGCCGACGGGCTATTGGCGCTCGGGCGCGCATAGCTACACCGCCTTCTTCACCGAGAGCTTCATCGACGAGCTGGCGCATGTCGCGGACATCGAGGCGTTCAGCTTTCGCATCGCGATGCTTGGCGGCGAGCCGCGGCTGGCGCGATGCCTGTCGACGGTCACGTCGCTGGGCGGGTGGCAGGGCGGATTGCCGGGCAGCGGGCAGGGGCTGGCGTGCCATGCCTTTGGCGGAAGCTATATCGCGGTGATGGCCGAGGCATCGGTCGGCGGCGATCAGCGCGTGCAGGTCGACCGGCTGATCGCGGCGGTCGATTGCGGGCGCGTGGTCAACCCCAGCGTGGTCGAACAGCAGATCGAGGGCGGGCTGATCTTCGGCATGGCCGCGGCGCTGGGCGCGACGGCCGGCTTTACCGCGAGCCGCCCCGACGCGCGCAGCTTCCGCGATCTGGAGCTGCCGCGGCTGGCCGATTGCCCGCAGATCATGGTCGAGCTGATCGCCAGCGACGCCGACCCCGGCGGGGCGAGCGAGCTGGCGGTGCCGCCGGTCGCGCCCGCGATCGCCAACGCGCTCTATGCCGCGACCGGGGTACGGTTACGGCAGCTTCCGCTGATCCCGGGCGGCGAATGACCCCGGCCGGACATCCGCCGATCCCCGCCCGCAAGGTCGGGGTGCTGCTGGTCAACCTCGGCACGCCCGACGCGCCGACGCCGGGAGCGGTGCGGCGCTATCTGGCCGAGTTCCTGTCGGACCGGCGCGTGGTCGAGATTCCGCAGATCGTGTGGCAGCCGATCCTGCGCGGGGTGATCCTGCGCACGCGGCCGAAGAAGTCGGCGCATGCCTATCAGCAGGTGTGGACCGACGAGGGATCGCCTCTCGCCGCGATCACCGCGCGGCAGGCCAGAGCGCTGCAGGCGTCGTGGCCGGAGGTGCAGGTCGACTGGGCGATGCGCTACGGCAACCCGGCGATCGGCGAGAGGCTGGCGGCGATGAAGGAGGCAGGGTGCGAGCGCATCCTGATCGCGCCGCTCTACCCGCAATATTGCGCGGCGACGACCGCGACGGCGAACGATGCGGCGTTCGCCGCGCTGGCGACGATGCGGTGGCAGCCGGCGGTGCGGACGCTGGCGCCCTATCATGACGATGCTGCGTATATTGCTGCGCTGAAGACTTCGGTTGAGGCGCAGCTCGCCGCGCTCGATTTCGAGCCCGAGGCGATCGTCGCGAGCTTTCACGGGATGCCGCAGCGCACGCTGGATCTGGGGGATCCCTATCACTGCCATTGCGTGAAGACCGCGCGATTGCTGGGGGACGCGCTGGGCCGCGAACTGACCGTCGCGTTCCAGTCGCGCTTCGGGCGGGCGAAGTGGCTGGAACCGGCGACCGATGCGGTGCTGGCGGGGCTGCCGGGCAAAGGCGTGAAGAAGGTCGCGGTGGTGGCGCCGGGATTTTCCGCCGACTGTCTCGAGACGCTGGAGGAATTGGCGATCCGCGGGCGCGAGAGCTTCGAGGCGGCGGGGGGCGAGCGTTTCGCCTATCTGTCATGTCTCAACGATAGTGCCCCCGGCATCGCGATGCTGCGCAACATTATCGCGAGGGAGCTTGCGGGCTGGGCGGCGCTTGCCTAGCCTCTAGTTCAACCATTTCTGGGAGAGGTTCATGGCACGGGTAGCGATCGTAACCGGCGGCACGCGCGGCATCGGCGAGGCGATCAGCGTCGCGCTCAAGGATTTGGGAATGACGGTCGCGGCCAACTATGCCGGCAACGACCAGCGCGCGGCCGAATTCACCGAGCGGACAGGGATCAAGGCGTTCAAATGGGACGTCGCGGACTATGATGCGTGCCAGCAGGGCGTCGCCGATGTCGAGGCTTCGCTGGGGCCGGTCGATGTCGTGGTCAACAATGCCGGCATCACCCGCGACGGCACGATCCTGAAGATGACCTACCAGATGTGGAAGGAGGTCATGGACACCAACCTTGGCGGTTGCTTCAACATGGCCAAGGCGACCTTCCCCGGCATGCGCGAGCGTAAATGGGGCCGCATCGTCAATATCGGGTCGATCAACGGGCAGGCCGGCCAGTACGGCCAGGTCAACTATGCCGCGGCGAAGAGCGGCATCCATGGCTTCACCAAGGCGCTGGCGCAGGAAGGCGCACGCGCCGGAGTGACGGTCAATGCGATCGCACCGGGCTATATCGACACCGACATGGTCGCGGCGGTGCCGGCCGAAGTGCTCGAAAAGATCGTGGCGAAGATCCCGGTCGGGCGTCTGGGTCAGGCGAACGAGATCGCGCGCGGCGTGGCGTTCCTGTGCTCGGAGGAGGGCGGGTTCGTCACCGGATCGACGCTGAGCATCAACGGCGGGCAGCATATGTACTGACCGGGGCAACCCGGGCATGGCGGACGGGTCCGCACCAGCGGAACCCGTCCGGCGTGGCACGACTCACGATGTGAGCACGATGTCCGTTTCGCGAAGATCGTCGAAATGCGTGCAATGGCTGGCGGGGGCCGCGTAGATCGCTTCGATCTTTCGCATCGCCGCTTCGACATACGGCGCGGCACGATCGAAGATCTCGCGTTCTATTTCGACATGATCAACCATTTTGCCCTTGGTGTTGCGCGCGACGAGATAGAGATGTGGCGCGCCGCGCGCGAGGCTGGCGAGATCCTGCCAGTCCACCTGAATGGAGAAGGGACCGGCCGAGCGCTGAACGGTGCCGGCAATGACCGCCGCGCCAAATCGAGGTTCATTCAACGTCGTCCGGACTTCGAGCCGCAACTTTTGCGCGCGGGGCCGTGTGCCGGCTCCCGGCTTTCTGATGTCCCGCGTGATATACACATAGCCATAATCGAGGCTGTAGGAGCCGCCGGGCTTGCGAAGCCATGCGGCGCTAATCCGCGGATTCATGAAGGTCCCGTTCCCGTCGCGCCAGCTCAGATATGCGGGCAGCACTTCCGGTCGTTTGCTTATTTCAAAGGCGCTCGAGATGACTCCGAACGGCCCGCGTTCCTCCAGCGTGCATTTCCAGCCGGGTTCGGGTTGCTTCCCGGCGGCGTGCGCCTCGCCGGAGGTGAGCAACAGGGCTGCCGTCAATATCGCCGTCCGCATCGACTCGTCTCCCTGACGGATCGTGGCATTACTGCCGTGAGCCGGTGAGCAAAGAATAAACGGAAAACGTCGCCCGTCAGGCGATGGCCGGCTGACCACGATGCCCGCCGGCCCGGGCATAGAAAAAGGCCGGCCTCCTCGCGGAAGCCGGCCTCTTCTGTCTCATGCCGCGGTGCTGTCCGGACGCGGCATCAGCGCATCAGAAACGAACGCCGAGGCCGGCGACGATCTGGTGACGCTCGATGTCCGCGTCGTAGTTCGAGTAGCGATACTCGACCTTGCCGAAGAGGTTCTGGCCGAACTTGCGCTCGGCGCCCGCGCCGAGGCGGAGGCCTTCGCCATTCTCGTTACCGACGCTGCTCTCGATGCGCGCGTTGGTGTAACCGGCCTTACCGTAGACCGCGGTGTTGCCGAACACATAGCCGAGACGGACGCCGGCATAGAGGTCGCGGCTGGCCGAAGCGACGACGGTGTTGCCGCTCTTGAGCTCGGCGGTGGATTCGGTGACTTCACCCTCGATGCCGAACAGCACGTTCTCGCGCTGGAAGTCGTAGCCGAAAGCCACGCCATAGGCGACGCCATCGGGGTTCTCGACGCCCGCGACGTTCAGGTCGACAATGTCGTAGCCGGCGACTGCGGTGATGTGAGCACCGTTGAAGGGGGCTGCTTCGTCCTGCGCAAAAGCCGGGGTCGCGGCGGCGGTCAGGGCGACGAGCGCCAGAGCAATCTTCTTCATGTTATTCAACGTTCCTTTTTACAGCCCTGGGCGCGTGTTGTCCGTGCCTCGGGGAGGGCGCATCTGGGTGTCGAATGTGGCAGAAACAAGCGCCAAACCGTTCGAAATGCGGGATTGGCCGGAGAGTGTTGCTTAAGTGATACACTTGGTATCGGATGCAAGTAAGGCCGGCCCCCTCGCGGGAGCCGGCCTCGCTTGTTTCAGACCGCTAACGGGTTAGCGGCGGCAGTAGCCGGGACGGTCCGACCGGTCGATCTCGCGGCCGGCGATGGCGCCGACGGCGCCGCCCAGGATCGTGCCGAGCGTGCGGTCGCCGCGGCCGGCGAGCGCGTTGCCGGCAAGGCCGCCCGCGATCGCGCCGACGATCGTGCCGCCGTCACCGTCGTTGCACTTTTCGCGCGCGCGGTAGCTGTAGCGGCGGTCGCCACGATCGTAGCGACGATAATCACGATAGCCGCGGTCACCACGATAGCCACGATCGCGATCATAACCGCGATGGTCGCGGTCGCGATATTCGTAGCGGCTCTGCGCGGCGGCCGGGGTCGCGGGGATCAGCGC
>DATIGZ010000371.1:0-2380 GCA_035481255.1 Sphingomonas sp.
TACGATGGGGATCGAGCTGCCGATCGCGGCGGTCGCGCTCGGCGCCACGGTGATCGAGAAACACATTACCCTCGACCGCGGCCTGCCCGGCCCGGATCACCGCGCCAGCCTTGAGCCCGGCGAGTTCGCGCAGATGGTCCAGGCGATCCGCAACATCGAGCAGGCGGTGTCGGGCGACGGTATCAAGCGCCCGAGCCCGAGCGAGGCCAAGAACCGCGCCATCGCGCGCAAGTCGATCGTCGCCGCGCGCGACATCGCCGCGGGCGAGACGCTGAGCGTCGACAACCTCACCGCCAAGCGCCCCGGCACCGGCATCTCGCCGATGCGCTGGGACGAAGTGGTCGGCCGCACCGCGCCGCGCGCCTTCGCCGCCGACGAGTTGATTTCGCTGTGAGTGTAGCGCGCCGCATCTGTGTCGTGACCGGCACGCGCGCCGAATACGGGCTGATGCGCGGGCTGATCGCCGGCATTCGCGACGATGACGCGTTC
The DNA here is from genome assembly GCA_035481255.1 of Sphingomonas sp. GTDB lineage: Bacteria > Pseudomonadota > Alphaproteobacteria > Sphingomonadales > Sphingomonadaceae > Sphingomonas. The sequence goes on from DATIGZ010000371.1 coordinate 490, forward strand.
GAGCTGCAGCTGATCGCCACCGGCATGCACCTGTCGCCCGAATTCGGCTTCACGGCGCGCGAGATCGAGGCGGACGGAGTCCCGATCGCCGAGCGGGTCGAGATCCTGCTCAGCTCGGACAGCGCGGTCGGCGTGAGTAAGGCGATGGGCCTTGGCATGATCGGCTTCGCCGATGCGTTCGCGCGCCTGCAACCCGACTTGATCGTGTTGCTGGGAGACCGGTTCGAGATCCTCGCCGCCGCCGCCGCCGCGCTGGTCGCGGGCATCCCGATCGCGCATATCCATGGCGGTGAAACCACCGAAGGCGCGTTCGACGAGGCGATCCGCCATTCGGTGACCAAGATGGCGCACCTCCATTTCGTCGCCGCGGCGCCCTATCGCGACCGGGTGATCCAGCTCGGCGAAGCCCCCGAGCGGGTGTTCCTCGTCGGCGGACTCGGCATCGACGCGATCAAGGCGCTGCCGCTGCTCGACCGCGCCGCGCTCGAGGCGGAACTCGATTTCAAGCTCGGCACGCGCAATCTGCTGATCACCTTCCATCCGCCGACGCTCGAGCCGGGCGAGGCGGCGGCGCAGATGCAGGCGTTGTTCGACGCGCTCGACACGCTCGATCCCTCGACCCACCTCATCTTCACCATGCCCAATGCCGACGCCGGCGGGCGCGAGCTGACCGCGATGGTCGATCACTTCGTCGCCGAGCGCGACCATGCCCGTGCTTTCACCTCGCTCGGCCATCTCCGCTACCTTTCGTGCATGAGCCATATGGACGGGGTAGTCGGCAATTCGTCGAGCGGCCTGCTCGAAGCGCCCGGTTTTCGAATCGGCACGGTCAATATCGGCAACCGCCAGCGCGGGCGCCTCAAGGCGGACAGCGTGATCGATTGTGCAGCGCAACAGGACGCGATAGAGGCGGCGTTGAAGCGACTGTTATCGGAGGATTTCCGTGAAGGGTTGAAGGGATTGGAGAATCCCTATGGCAATGGCGGCGCGGCCACGGCGATTCTTGACGTGCTGCGGCGTCAATCCTTCACGGGATTGCTGAAAAAGTCGTTTTACGACATTGGGTTGAGCGGCGCCGACGGCGCGGCTCGCGCCGGGGAGCGATAGATCATGGTTTCCGAGCAGTGGCGCGCATGCCTGCTCCCGCATGAATCCAGCGTACAGGACGCGATCCGCTGCCTCGATGAATCGGGGCTGCAGATCGCGATCGTCGTCGATGCCGGCGATCAGCTTCGCGGCACCGTCACCGACGGCGATATCCGACGCGGGCTGCTGCGCGGGCTTCAGCTTGGCGATCCGGTCGCCGGGATTGTCCATGGCGACCCGTTCGTCGTGCCGCCGACGCTGGAGCAGGACATGATCCTCCAGCTGATGCAGGCGAACAAGATCCACCAGCTTCCTATCGTCGATGCCAGCCGGCGCGTGGTCGGGCTGTATGTCTGGGACGAGCTTCAGTCGGCGCCCAGCGCCCGGCCCAACACCATGGTGGTGATGGCCGGCGGCAAGGGCACCCGCCTGCGCCCGCACACCGAAAACTGCCCCAAGCCGCTGCTGCCCGTGGGCGGCAAGCCGATGCTGGAACACATCATCCAGCGCGCGAGCGGGGAGGGCTTCCGCCATTTCGTGCTGGCGGTCCACTATCTCGGTCACATGATCGAGGAGTATTTCGGCGACGGTTCCCGCTGGAACGTCCGCATCGATTATCTGCGCGAGAATGCCCCGCTCGGCACCGGCGGAGCGCTCAGCCTGCTCAGCCCGCGGCCCGAGCATCCCTTCCTCGTCACCAATGGCGATGTGCTGACCGACATCCGCTACAGCGAGATCCTCGACTTCCACGAGCGTCAGGGCGCCGCGGCGACGATGGCGGTGCGCAGCCATGAATGGCAGCACC
>DATIGZ010000372.1:0-32346 GCA_035481255.1 Sphingomonas sp.
CGGCCACCCACCGGCAGTATCATATGGGTGGCCGGGTGGGGGAGCGGGCTGGTGCCGTTTCAGCGAAGCTGAAGCAAGCTACAGCAGCCCCGCGCCGCGGAAGCTCCACGCCCCGCTCGCCCCCACCACCAGATGCTCGTGCAGCCGCACGCCGAGCGCGCGCAGCGCATCGGCCAGCCGCCGGGTCGCATCGCGATCGGCACGGCTGGGCAGGGCTTCACCGCGCGGATGGTTGTGCGCCATCACCACCACCGCCGCATCGAGGCTGAGCGCGTCGATCGCCACGCGCCGCACGGGCAGGTTCACCGCGTCCGAGACCGCACCGCGCGCATGGCGAATCCCCAGCACCCTCCCCGCGCGGTCGCAATAGGCGAACGCCGCGACCTCAACCCTTTCCCCGGCGACGCTGTCCGCGACGAGCCTTCCCGCCGCCTCGAACAGCGTGCCGGGGGATGGGAGAGACGCTTGCGACGCCATGACGTCATCGTTCCGAAATGCGCCGAATCCGTCGAGCCGAACCGCCTCCGCTGCGGCGCGGCTTTGCTCCATAATGGATGAAAGACGATCCACAGCTTCGCGCCCGCCTGTGCTTGGCGGCGCACCGGCGCTCGGCTAGGCTCACCGGCGATGCGGCAATATCTCGATCTCATGGAACGGGCATTGGCCCATGGCGCGGTGCAGATGGACCGCACCGGTGTCGGCACGCGCAGCGTGTTCGGCCACCAGATGCGCTTCGATCTGAGCAAGGGCTTCCCGGTGCTCACCACCAAGAAGCTGCATCTGCGCTCGATCATCGTCGAATTGCTGTGGTTCCTGCGCGGCGACACCAACGTCAAATGGCTCAACGAGCGCAAGGTCAGCATCTGGGACGAATGGGCCGATGACAACGGCGATCTCGGCCCGGTCTATGGCAAGCAATGGCGCGACTGGCAGGCGCCCGACGGCAGCCATATCGACCAGATCAAGGAGCTGATCGAGACGCTCAAGGCCAACCCCGCCTCGCGCCGGATGATCGTCTCCGCGTGGAATCCGGGCGAATTGGGCGCGATGGCGCTGGCGCCGTGCCACTGCCTGTTCCAGTGCCATGTCGCCAACGGCAAGCTCTCGCTCCAGCTCTACCAGCGCTCGGCCGACATCTTCCTCGGCGTGCCGTTCAACATCGCGAGCTACGCGCTGCTCACCCATATGCTCGCCCAGCAATGCGACCTCGAGCCGGGCGAGTTCATCTGGACCGGCGGCGACTGCCACCTCTATTCGAACCATCTCGAGCAGGCCGAGCTTCAGCTTTCGCGCGCCCCCGGCCCGCTCCCGCGGCTGGAAATTCTGCGCAAGCCGGCCTCGATCGATGCCTATGAGTATGAGGATTTCGTCCTCCACGACTATGTGGCGCAGCCGCATATCAAGGCCGAGGTCGCGGTCTGATCAGCTTCCATCTCGCGCGGGCCGACAATGGCGTGATCGGGGTAGACGGACGGCTGCCCTGGCGCCTTCCGGCCGACCTCAAGCGCTTCAAGGCACAGACCATGGGCAAGCCCATGATCATGGGCCGCAAGACCTTCGAGAGCTTCCCCGCCCCCCTGCCCGGCCGCCGGCATATCGTGCTGACGCGGGATGCCGCGTGGCAACGCGAGGGGGCGGAAGTCGCGACATCGATCGATGAAGCGCTGGCGCTCGCGGGCGATGGCGACATCGCGGTGATCGGCGGCGCCGAGATTTTCGCGCTACTGCTCCACCGCGCCGGGCGGATCGAGCTGACCGAGGTGCATCTGTCCCCGGAAGGCGATGCGGTGGTCCCGCCCTTCGGCCCCGAATGGCGCGAGACGGCACGCGAGGATCACCCCGCCGACGGCGACCGTCCCGCCCACAGCTTCGTCACGCTCGAACGCACCTGACGTAATCGTCAGCCCGGCCTTGTGCCGGGGTCCATGCTGCCGCACACATTGCGTCGGTTGATACCGGCGTGAGTCCGGCAAGACGGGATGGGGGAGTGGCGATGAAGCGGAAATACTGGCTCTGGGCGCTCGCCCTGATCATGGTCGGCATCGCCGCCTTCTTCGCGCTCGCGCCGGGCATCGTCGAGAAGGGCATGAATAAGGTCGTCGCGACCAAGCTCCCCAACGTCACCCCCGAAACGCGGAAACTCCACGCCAGCCTGCAGATCGCCGACCTGCACGAGGACACATTGCTGTGGAAGCGCAGCCTCAACGACCGGTCGGATCGCGGACAGGTCGACCTGCCCCGGCTGATCGAGGGCAATGTCGCGCTTCAGGTCTTCTCCTCGGTCACCAAGACGCCCAAGAACCAGAATTACGACGCCAACGGCGCCGACACCGACAACATCACCCTGCTCACCGTCGCCCAGCTCCAGCCGCCGCGCACCTGGACCTCGCTGCTCGAGCGCTCGCTGTTCCATGCGCGGAAGCTCGACCGCGCCGCCGCCTCGGACGGGAGGCTCCGCGTGATCCGCACCCCGGCCGATCTCGACGCGCTGCTTGCCGAGCGGGCGAAAGGCGGCAAGACCGTCGGCGGCCTGCTCTCGATCGAGGGGCTCCAGAACATGGAGGGCAAACCCGGCAATATCGACCGGCTCCACGCCGCCGGTTTCCGCATGGCCGGGCTCACCCATTTCTTCGACAACGAGCTCGCCGGGTCGATGCACGGCCTCGCCAAGGGCGGGCTGACCCCGCTCGGCCGCGCGACGGTGCGCCGCATGGAGGAGCTGGGCATGGTCGTCGACATCGCGCATGCCAGCCACAAGTCGGTCGCCGAGATCCTCGCCATCGCCAAGCGCCCCGTCGTCTCCAGCCATGGCGGCGTCCAGGCGGTGTGCAAGGTCAACCGCAACCTATCCGACGCCGAGATTCGCGGCGTGGCGAAGACCGGCGGGGTGATCGGCATCGGCTATTGGGACGCGGCGATCTGCGGCACCGAGCCGGAAAAGGTCGCCGCCGCGATCGCGCATGTCCGCGACCTCGTCGGCATCGACCATGTCGGCCTCGGCTCCGACTTCGACGGCGCGGTCACCACCGGCTTCGACACCGCCCAGCTCGTCTTCGTAACGCAAGCGCTGGTCGACCGCGGCTTCACGCCCGAGGAGATTCGCAAGGTGATGGGCGGCAACGTCCTGCGCCTGCTCCGCGCGGGGATCGCCCCTGCGCAGTGAGTGGCCCGGTGAGTTGGCACATACGGATGGCGTCTCTATAGGCGCGCGCATGGAGCGGCTGGACGGGGCGGCTTCGGTTCCGGCGCATCTGCGCGGCGGGATCGTTGCGCTCGGCAATTTCGACGGATTTCACTTGGGACACCAGGCTGTGGTGGGCCGCGCGGTGACGCGCGCGCGCGCCGAGGGCCGCCCGGCGATCGTCGCGACCTTCGACCCGCATCCGATGCGCTATTTCCGCCCGGATACACCGGCCTTCCGCCTCACCACGCTCGACCAGCGTCAGCGGCTGTTCGCGCGGGCCGGCGCCGACGCGATGCTCGTCTTCGGCTTCGACGCCGCGCTAGCCGGGCTGCACGCGCGCGAATTCGCGGAGCAGCGGCTGATCGGCCTGATCGGCGCGGGCGGCGTGGTCACCGGCGCCGACTTCACCTTCGGCAAGGGCCGCGACGGCGACGTCACCGTGCTCGCCGCGCTGGGCAAGGTGCTCGGCTTCAGCACCGACACGATACAACCGGTCACCGATGGCGGCGAGACCATCTCGTCGAGCCGGATCCGCGACGCGCTTCAGGCCGGAAAGCCGCGCGAGGCCACGGCGCTGCTCACCCGCCCCTTCGCCATTCAAGGCGTGGTCGAGCCGGGCGCGAAGCTCGGGCGCGAGCTGGGCTATCCCACCGCCAACCTCCAGCTCGGCAACTATCTCCGCCCGCGCTACGGCATCTACGCGGTACGCGGGCGGCTGGCGGATGGCCGCGTGGTGGACGGCGTCGCCAATCTCGGCATCCGCCCCAGCTTCGACCCGCCGGTCGAGTTGCTCGAACCCTATTTCTTCGACTTCTCGGGCGACCTCTACGGCCAGACCATCGAGGTCGAGCTGATCGAATTCCTGCGCGACGAGGCGAAGTTCGATTCGCTCGACGCACTCAAGGCGCAGATCGCCGCCGATTGCGAGGCGGCAAAGGCCGCGCTGCGAATTAGCTAGCCCCTCCCGGCCGCGGGAGGGGCATCACGCTTTCACCTTCCCACGCTTTCCTCTAATCGGCCGAAACGCATGACCGACAACACTGACTCGCAGCGCGACTGGCGCGACACCGTCTTCCTTCCGAAGACCGACTTCCCGATGAAGGCGGGCCTCGCCGCCAAGGAGCCCGCGATCCTCGAGCGCTGGGCGCGCATCGGCGTGTACGACCGGCTGCGCGAGCAGCGGAAGGGGCGCGAGCGCTTCATCCTCCACGATGGCCCGCCCTACGCCAATGGCGACCTGCACATGGGCCACGCCATGAACAAGATCCTCAAGGACATCGTGGTCCGCAGCCAGAGCCTGATGGGCAAGGACGCGCCCTATGTGCCCGGCTGGGACTGCCACGGCCTGCCGATCGAATGGAAGATCGAGGAAGCGTACCGGGCGAAGAAGCTGAACAAGGACGAGGTGCCCCCGGCCGAGTTCCGCGCCGAATGCCGCGCCTATGCCGCCAAATGGGTCGATATCCAGCGCGAGCAGTTCAAGCGGCTGGGCGTCACCGGCGACTGGGACGACCCCTATCTGACCATGAAGTTCGACGCCGAGGCGACGATCGCGGGCGAGCTGCTCAAGTTCGCGACCAGCGGCCAGCTCTATCGCGGCGCCAAGCCGGTGATGTGGTCGCCGGTCGAGAAGACCGCGCTGGCCGAGGCCGAGGTCGAATATGAGGACGTGGTGTCGACGCAGATCGACGTCGCGTTCGAGATCGTCGAGGCGCCGAACGCCCCCGAGCTGGTCGGCGCGCACGCGGTGATCTGGACGACCACGCCGTGGACGATCCCGGTGAACCAGGCGCTCGCCTATGGCGAAGACATCGAGTACTCGATCGGCAAGCTTTTTGAAGGCGAAGCTGGGGTCATTCGCCCCGGCGATCCAATGCCAATCATCAAGGAGCGCGGCCTATACATTGTAGCCAGCTCACTGGTTGAGAAGTTCGAAGAGCGTTTTGACCGGACCTTCCACGTCCAAGGCACTTTCAAAGGCTCCGATCTTGCCGGTGCCGTCGCCCGTCACCCAATGCACCATCTCGGCGGGTTCTTCGCGAAACCCCGCCCGTTCCTGCCCGGCGACTTCGTCACTACCGACGCCGGTACCGGTCTGGTCCATATGGCGCCCGACCATGGCGAGGACGATTTCGCGCTGTGCAAGGCGCATGGCATCGATCCGGTGTTCGCGGTCGACGGCGCGGGCATGTACCGTGCCGACTGGCTTTGGCTGGGCGGTCAGGGATCGGTGATCAACAAGAAGTTCGTCGCCAGCGACGGGCCGATCTGCACCGACCTGCGCGAAGCCGGCGCGCTGCTCGCCGCGTCGGACGACTTCGCGCACAGCTACCCGCACTCGTGGCGCTCCAAGGCGAAGATCATCTTCCGCGCCACCCCGCAATGGTTCATCCCGATGGACCGCCCGGCGGGCACCGTTGCGCAGGCCGAGGATGAATCCGCGGCCGGGGCCGCCGATTTCGCGGGCTTCATGCCGCTGGCGCCGCATAACGCTCCGACACTGCGCGGCCTCGCGCTCGACGCGATCGAGCGCACGCGCTGGGTACCCGAACGTTCGATCAACCGCATCCGATCGATGGTCGAGGGGCGCCCGGATTGGGTGATCAGCCGCCAGCGCGCGTGGGGCGTGCCGATCCCGCTCTATGTCCATCGCCAGAGCGGCGATTACCTCCGCGACGACGCGGTCAACGCGCGCATCCTCGACGCCTTCCGTCAGGGGGGCGCCGATGCGTGGTTCGGCGCGGACCATCAGGCGCTGCTCGGCACCGACTATGACCTCGCCGATTATGAGGTGGTCAACGACATCCTCGACGTGTGGTTCGACAGCGGCTCGACCCACAGCTTCGTGATCGAGGCGCGCTACGGCGAAGGCACCCGCGCCAACCTCTATCTCGAAGGGTCGGACCAGCATCGCGGCTGGTTCCAGTCTTCCTTGCTCGAAAGCGCCGGCACGCGTGGCCGCGCGCCCTACGACGCGGTGCTGACCCACGGCTTCGCGCTCGACGGGCAGGGGCGGAAGATGTCCAAGAGCCTCGGCAACGTCGTCGATCCGCTCAAGGTGATCAACGAGAGCGGCGCCGACATTCTGCGCCTGTGGGTCGCGCAGACCGACTATTTCGACGATGTCCGTATCGGCAAGGAAGTGCTGGGCGGTACCGGCGACGCGTACCGCAAGATCCGCAACACCTTCCGCTATCTGCTCGGTGCGCTCGACGGGTTCAGCGATGCCGAGAAGGTCGGCGTGGACAAGATGCCGGAGCTGGAGCTGTACGTGCTCCACAAGCTCGGCGCGCTCGATGTCGAGCTGCGCTCGGCGGCGGAGGCGTATGAGTTCAACCGCTACGCCCGCGCGCTGTCGGATTTCATGAACGAGGACCTGTCGGCCTTCTTCTTCGATATCCGCAAGGACTGCCTGTACTGCGATGCGGAGAGCGACCCCAAGCGCCGCGCGTACCGCACCGTGCTCGACCTGCTGTTCCACGCGCTGGTGCGCTATGCCGCGCCGATCCTCGCCTTCACCGCCGAGGAAGTGTGGCAGGCACGCTACCCGAGCGAGGACGGATCGGTGCACTTCCTCGAATGGCCCGAGCTGCCCGCGCTGCCGGGCGACGATGCGGTGTCGACCGAATGGGCCGATATCCGCGCGCTGCGCGAGAAGGTGACCGAGGCGATCGAGCCCTATCGCCGCGAGAAGACGATCCGCTCGAGCCTCGAGGCGAACGTCACCGTGCCCGAGATGCTGCGCCCGGCGGCCGAGCTTGCCGAAGTGTTCATCGTCGCCGGTGTCGCGCTGCAGGACGGCGACGTCACGGTCGCGCGCACCGACCATGAGAAATGCGGCCGCTGCTGGCGGCTGCTGCCGGAGGTTGAAGCCGAGGGCGCGCTGTGCCACCGCTGTGAGCAGGTGGCCTCATGAATCGCAATCGTACCCTTGGCTTCGCGCTCGCCGCGCTGATCTTTATCGCCGATCAGGCGGTGAAGGCATTCGTCGTCGAAGGACTCGGCATCGCCTATCCGGGTGCCGTCACGGAGATCCTGCCCTTTTTCGACCTGCGCTTCGTCGCCAATATCGGCGTGTCGCTGGGGCTGCTGCCCGCGGAAACCCCGTGGATGCGCTGGGGGCTGGTCGCGCTGACCGCGCTGATCGCCACGGGCGTGGGCTGGTGGATGCTACGCGAGAAGAACCGGCCCGACATGCTGGCGCTGTCGCTGGTGCTGGGCGGCGCGCTCGGCAACATCGTCGACCGCGTGCGCTTCGGCTATGTCGTCGACTATGCCGATCTGCACTTCGGCGAGTGGCGCCCTTTTTTGGTCTTCAATGTCGCCGATGCTGCGATTACCATCGGCGTCGTGATCCTGCTCATCCGGGCGCTGTTCGTGCGTGAAAAACCAAAGGCCGAAGTATCCGGTGCCGAAGCCGCCCCTGTGGAGAATGCCAATGCGTAAGTCTGTCCTCATCGCCGCCGTCGGCGGATCGGCGATGCTGCTCGTTAGCTGCGGCAGCGGCGGGATGCTCAACCGTAAGCGGCCGGACGAATTCGCCGTGGCGCGTCAGGCGCCGCTGGTGATTCCGCCCGACTTCGCGCTCCGCCCGCCCCAGCCGGGCGCGCCGCGTCCGCAGGATTCGGGCGGCCCGTCGCAGCAGGCGCTCGACGCGCTGTTCGGCGGCGCTGCACAGCGCAGCGCGTCCGAACAGGCGGCAATTCAGGCAGCGGGCGGTAACAGCGCCGCGGATGTCGGCGTACGCTCCTCGGCGGGCAGCCCCGGCACGACCGTGATCGACAAGGGCACCACCACCCGTGACATCGTCGCCGCGCCGCAGGGCGACGGCCGCGACGCGCGCACCGCGACGGGCGCCGCGCCGGCCCCCGCACCGACGCCCAGCCCGACGCCGCAGAACTGATCTTCACCGGCCAGCGCCGGGCCGACCAAAACAGAAAAGGGCCGCGGAACCAGGTTCCGCGGCCCTTGCTGTCTCTTGAAGCGGCGAACGCTTAGAAGGAGGCGCCCAGCGAGAAGAGCACCGCGCCGTCGGCGCCGACCGCTTCCTTGTAGCCGCCCAGACGCGGCGCATCGGTGTTGACGTAGGAAACGCCCAGCGTCAGCACCTTCCACGTCGCCTCGACACCGACCGAATAGTCGAACACGTCGCCGTCCAGACCGCCAAGGAAGCTGTCGCTCTTGGCATAGCCAAGATGGCCCTTAAGCTTGAACGGGGTCGAGGGAACCGCGACGCCGACGTCGCCCGACAGATAGACCGCGCCGGCATCGGCCAGCGAATCCTGTCCCTCAGGCGCCCATGCGACCATGCCCTTGATCGTCGCCGGGCCGACGGTGCCGGTCAGCGCGAAATAGGGCTCGATCACGGTCGTGTCGGTCGATCCTGGATAAAGGTACAGCGTCGCGCCGACGTCGGCGGTCAGGCCCGATGCGACTTCCTTGGCGAAACCGGCGAACACGTCGATCTCGGTGCCGTTGTTGAAGCCGATGCTCGAGCCCCAGGTGCCGACATACAGGCCGCTCTCATGGGTGACGGTGAAACCGCCCTGAATCGCGGCTTCTTCGTTCGACTGCGAGAAGCCGCGGAAGCGATAGTCGCTGACCACGGTGGCGCTGCCGGTGATGGTGAACGCGTCAGGCGCCTCGGCCTCGTCCTGAGCAAAGGCGGGAGTCGCGGTGGCAGCCAGCAGCAGAGCGCCGGCGATGGCCTTGGTGAAATGCATGGGATCCCTTTCGTCTTGATGCGAGTGGTCCCAACCTGCCAGCATCCGGGACGCCGCCTTTGGCTCGGGGCTTTCGCCCCGGCGCGGCTATTTCCGGTTGCTGAGAGGAATTTGCAGCATCCCGCTGCGCTGCACAATCACCTTTCGATCAGGCGTGACAATTGCGCCGCCGATGTTGCGGCGGCGCAACAGCATTGTCACAATTGAGACAGCTCAGCGAACCGCGACGATCGCGTCCACCTCGACCGCGGCACCGCGCGGCAGCGCCGCGACGCCCACCGCGGCGCGCGCATGGCGACCCGCCTCGCCGAACAGCTTCTCCATCAGTTCCGACGCGCCATTGCCGACCTGCGGCTGCTCGGTGAAGCTCGGCGCCGAATTGACGAACACGCCGAGCTTGACCACGCGCTCGACACGCTCGAACCCGCCCAGCGCCTTCTCGATCTGGGCGACCAGCATCAGCGCGCAGCGCTCGGCCGCTTCCTGACCATAAGCGACGTCGCGATCCTCACCGAGACGGCCGGTCATCACCGCGCCGTCCTTGAAGGGAAGCTGGCCCGAGATGTGGAGCAGCCCGCTCGCCAGCACGGTCGGCACATAGGCCGCGACGGGCGCCGCGGCCTCGGGCAGGGTCAGGCCAAGTTCGGCGAGCTTAGCGTGCACATCAGTCATCTGGCATCTCCCAGGGTTACAAGATCGGTTGCCGGCTGACCGGCGGAAAAACGGGCGGCAATCCAGCGCTGCGCCTCACGCCAGTCGTCGATCCGGGCATGAGCGTGCGGCGCGGAGGGAACGAACGATGCCATCGCGGGCTCGGACACCATGTGCAGACGGAACACATGCGGCGCGGCGCGCGCGACCGATTCGTGATGCTGGGCGAGATCGTCGACGAACACCGCGACGCCCGCGCCATGCTCTTCGACCAGTTGCGCGACGGGACGGCCCTTGCCGCCCTGATTGCACTCGACGCGGTGGACGATGCCGTGGGTGTCGAGCTGCGCGATGCGATGCTCGCGGCAATGATCCTTGAGGTTGGTGAGGATGACGATGTCGGCGACTTCGGCCAGCGTCGCCAGCGCCTCACGCGCATGCGGCACCAGCGTCTGCCGCGCCATTTCGCCCGGAAAGAAGCCGTCGAGATAGCCCCACATCGCCTCGGCCGTCAGCGCGGCACCGTCACGGCGCTTCATCGCATTGGCCCAGTCATGGTTGGCCACGTCGAAGTCGACGTCATGCGCCTCGTCGAGCCAGGCGCTGAAATGCCGCACCATGTGCAGCAGCACCTCATCACAATCGCAGATCAGCAGCGGCTTCATGCCATCTCCAGCTTGGCGCGCGCCGCGACCAGCGCCGCGGGTTGCGTATCGATCGCCCCGGCGCAGGCGATCAGATCCGGCTCATAGGCCTCAAGAAATCCGAGCACCGCCGCGAGCACCGAAGCCTCCCCCGCTCGCGCACGCAGGTCGGCGGGGGTGAGGCCGGTCATGTCGAGCAGCCGGTGCGCGCGGGAGGGATCGGACACGGTCCAGCCCAGCGCCGCCAGCGCCAGTGCGGTTGCGTCCTCATTTGTCTCGCCAGCGCGCATCGCTTAAGGCTTGCCCGACCTCATTCGTGGATAAGGTGCGCGTGGCAAAAAGGGTGCTGGTTGTCGAGGACAACGAACTCAACCTCAAACTTTTCTGCGACCTGCTGCGCGCGCACGGCTTCGAAACCTCGCCGGTGCGCGACGGGCGGGAGGCGGTGGCGACCGCGCGTGCCTTCAACCCCGATTTGGTGGTGATGGACATCCAGCTGCCGCATATCTCCGGCCTCGACATCATCGGGCGGATGCGCGGCGATCCCGCGCTCAAGAGCATCCCGGTGATGGCGGTGACCGCCTATGCCGGGCAGGAAGACGAGGCGCGAATCCGCGCCGCGGGCGCCAACGCCTATGTCACCAAGCCGATCTCGGTGATGCGCTTCGTCGAAGAGGTTCAGGCGCTTTTGTGAAGGGCGGCGCCAGCCCGCTCCCTCAGGCAAGCGAAAAGGCCGCCAGACGATTCGCCCGCGGCCTTTGCTTCCGTCAGCGTGTCCCCGCTTTCGAGGGGACTGCGTAAACTTCGCTTTCGCGAAGCTTACTTGATCTTCGCTTCCTTGAACTCGACATGCTTGCGCACGACGGGATCGTACTTACGGAAGCTCAGCTTCTCGGTCTGGGTGCGGGGGTTCTTCTTGGTCACATAGAAGAAGCCGGTGTCAGCCGTGCTGACGAGCTTGATCTTCACGGTTGTCGGCTTGGCCATCGCCCAAATCCTGCAGTCTGGTTCAAAAGAATAAAGCGGCCGCGCGCTGGCAGGCCGCTGTCAGGGGTGGGCGCATGCCGTGCGGGACGTGCAATGTCAAGCGCGAGGTCCAAATTCGGGCCGATTAGCGGCGCGTTAACCACAGCGGGCGCACGCTTCAATGGTGACGATCGCAGGGGGAGAGCCGCGATGACCGATGCACGCAACTGGGTAGTGGCCGATGACCTTGGCCAGCGAATCGATTCGATCGGCGCACGCGCGGCGCGGGCGGCGACGGCGGAGCTTGCCGCCGATCTCGACGCGATCCGGCGAATCGCACTCGCCAACGGCATCACCCCGGCCCTGCCGGTGGTGCACGCGCTCGAATCGGCGCTCGCCGGGGGACAGCGCGGACCGATGATCGCCGACGGACTCGCATTGTTGCGTGACGCGATCAGTTGCGGACGCGACGATCCGCGGACCGGCGCCGCCTTTGCCGCCGCCTGCGCGATCCGCCTTCACGCCTGATGGATTCACTCGTCCCCGCCTTTGTCGCCGTGCTGCTGGCACAGGCGGGGGACCGGTCGCCATGGCTGGTCGCGATCCTTGCCGACCGATTCGGCAAGCCGTTCACCGTCGCGCTCGCGGCGGTTCTCGCCCATGCAGCCGGTAATGCCATAGCGGCCACGGGCGGCATGCTGGTCGCGCCCATGCTGACCCCGAATGCGCGGCAACTACTGCTGGCGCTCGCGCTGGGCTTCGCGGCCATGGGCGCGCTGTGGCGGCTCAAGCCGCCCGACCGGCTTGAGGGCTGGAAGCCCGGCGCGTTCGCGACGCCGCTGCTCGGCGTGTTCATCCTGGCCGCGGGCGACACCACGCAATTCTTCACGCTCGCCTTCGCGGCGCAGGAGCCCGCGCCCGTACTGGCGGCGGCCGGCGCGACCGTCGCGGTGCTGGTGGTCAATGGCGCCGCCGCGACGATGGGGGAGAAGGCCTGGCGCAAGCTGCCGATCGGCCCGTACCGCATCGGCTTCGGCCTGCTCTGCCTCGTCACCGGCCTGATTCTCGCCGCCGGAGCGTTGCGGCTGATCTAGCCGCTCGATTACCCTGATCGCCCTTTTTGCAGCGCAGCAACGGACCCTATATGGCAAGGGATCGTTTCATTGCCGACTCAACCGATCAGGAGCGAATCATGGCCGAACCGAACGCCGCGCTGAAGACGCCGACCGACCTCAACCGCAACGACACCAAGACCGTTGCGCAGGCGCTGAACGGCATCCTGGCGGACAGCTATGCGCTGTATTTCAAGACCAAGAATTTCCACTGGCACGTCTCGGGTCCGCATTTCCGCGACTATCACCTGATGCTCGACGATCAGGCGGCGCAGATCCTTGCGACCACCGACGTGATCGCCGAGCGCGTGCGCAAGACCGGCAACGCCACGCTACGCTCGGTCGGCGACATTTCGCGTCACCAGTCGATCACGGACAACGACAAGGACTTCGTCTCGGCCGCCGACATGCTGGTCGAGCTGCGCGAGGACAACCTCAAGCTCGTCGCGCTGCTGCGCGAGGCGAAGGAGATCGTCGACGAAGCGAAGGACAACGCCACCAGCGGCATCCTCGACGAGTGGACCGATCAGGCAGAAGAGCGCGCGTGGTTCCTGTTCGAGACCAGCCGCAAAGGTTGATTGTTGATCGGATGCGCCGTCGGGCGCATCCGCGGGCCGGTGCCGTCTACAAGACAATTACGCCGGGACGGGCGCGTCCCGGCGGATCAGGCCCGCGTCCCTGAGTTCCTCCCACAACGCCGCCGGGACCGGCTGCGCCATCAGCGCCAGCGCGTCGTCGACCTGACGCACCGATCCCATTCCCGGAACCACCGACGCCACCTGAGGGTGGGCGAGCGGGAATTGCAGCGCGGCGGCGGCGAGCGGCACGCCATGGCGCGCGCAGATATCCTCGATCGCGCCCACTCTCTCCACGATCGCGGGCGGCGCGGGCTCATAGTTGAAGTTGGGAACCGCGCCGCCGTGGCGGACGCCCTTGGCGAGGATGCCGCTATTATAGGGCCCGGCGATCACCAGCCGCACGCCCCGCCGCGCGCAGAGCGGCAGCAGATCGTCGAGCGGATCCTGCTCGAGCAGGGTGTAGCGGCCCGCCAGCATGATCAGGTCGATCTCGCCGGCACCGAGCATCTCGAGGCACACCGCGACTTCGTTGACGCCAAGACCGATCGCACCGACCGCGCCTGAATCGCGCAACTCGCGCATCGCGCGATAGCCGCCGTCGAGAAACTCGCGGAACAACGCCGGATGCGCGCTGCCATGCGCGAACGCGCCGATGTCGTGCGCGTAGAGGGTGTCGATCCGGTCGCGCTGCAGCCGTTTCAGGCTCCCCTCGTACGAGCGCATCACCGCGTCGTAGCTGTAGTCGAACACACTCTCGAACGGCTCGGGCGAGACGAACGCCTGACGCACGGCCGAGAGATCGGCGTCCGGCCGCGGATCGAGCCGGCGGCCGACCTTGGTCGAAACGATCGCCGACTGCGCCGGATCGAGCCCCGCCAGCGCCGCACCCAGCCGTTTCTCGCTGAGCCCGAAGCCGTAATGCGGCGCGGTGTCGAAATAGCGGACGCCGGCATCCCATGCCCGCGCCACCACTTCGCGTGCCTGATCCTCAGGCACCGCGCGATAGAGATTGCCGATCGACGCCGCGCCGAAAGCCAGATCGCCCAGATGCGTCACGCGCTCTGTCATGCCAGCGTCTGTACCGCGCCGATTGCGATTCCGCTGCTGTCCTTCGCCGACACCGCGGCGTCGCGCGGCTTACTGGAAACGAGGCCGTCGATCAGCGCGCCCTCGACGTTGCGCAGCGCGACGGTCGGCCGCGCGTCGGGCTTCTCGACCGCGAAGCGGCAGTCGCGAATCGTCAGCCGCTTCGCGTGTCGCGCCCAGAAGCCGTACGCGGGCAGCGTCTTGAGGTAGCTCACCTCAAGGCTGGTCTCGCGGCGATATTCGGGCTCGCGGGCCGCATCCGCCGTGGTGCCGCCGCCGGGCGAGGTCACGTCGATCCCGACGAAACTCACATCCTCGACCGGGCCATCGGCAAAGCCCTCGACCCCGCACGGTTCGCGCGGATCGGCGCCGGAGACCTGCACATCCTCGAACCGCACGCGGCGGATCTTGCCTACGGGCGTGCCCTTGGGCGCGCGCATCCGCGCGGCGTGATGGACGAACAGCGGGTGGTTGACCGGATCACGCAGCGTGATGCCGCTCACCACCACATCCTCCATCAATCCGCCGTCGACGATGCCGATCAGGATGCCGCGGCTGTTGGTGCAGATGCAGTCGGAGATACGGACGTTGCGGAAACCGCCATTGGTCTCGGTCCCCATCTTGATCCGCCCCAGCACGCCGTTGCCGTCCGGCGAGCCATAGTCGGACAGGCGATACGTCCCGTCGAGCAGCGATCCCATCAGATAGCCGCTGGTCTTGCAGCCCTGGACCAGAATGTCCTCGCACATCGTCTTGCGGCCCAGCGCATAGCTGCTCTTGAGCACGATCGCGTCGTCCTTGGGCGCGTTGACGGTACAGTTGATCACCCGCACGTCGCGGCAGCAATCGATGTCTATGCCATCGCGGTCGGTGTCGATCACGATTCCGTGCAGCGCCATGTTGGTGCAGCCGTGCGCGATGATCCCGAAATGCCCGGCCTGCAGGATGGTGAAATCCTTGAGCTGGACGTTGCGGCAGTTCATAAGCCCGATCGTCTTGTTGGCGCGCCCGACCTGGGCCGCCTCATTCGCGTCGCGCAGCATGAACTCCTTGGGCGAGATGCCGAGCGCCTTGGCCGACTGCCAGGTATCGCGCTTCCACCAGCGATCGCCGGGGCCTTCGCGATCCAGACCCAGACCGTGCAGCATTCCCGGGCCGACGACGGAGATGTTCGACGCGCCGTCGGCGTAGATCAGGCTGTTATGGACATGGGTGATGCCGAAATCCTGAAACTGCTCCTCCATGTAATTTTCGGGCGGATCGTAGTTGCGGCCATGGATATCGGGGTCGGCCGCCTCGATCACCGCGCCAGCGGATAAAGCGAGCGTGACATTGTCGAGCAGGCGGATCGAGAAGCTGAGATACCGCCCGGGCGGCACCAGCACCACGCCGCCGCCGCGCTTCGCCGCGGCCTGCACCGCCCGGTTGATCGCCGGACTGTCGATCGCGCGCCCGTCGCCGCGCGCGCCGTGTTTTCGGATGTCCTCCACCCCATGCCCGTCGAGCGCGGCCTGCGCGGCGGCAGGCGTGCCGAAGATGAGAGCCAGCAGCCCGAGGGTCGAGCGGCGATCGATGCTTGCATGATGCTCAAACATAATTCATCATACGAATACAAAAGGCGTTGTCTACGCCACAATCTACCCATTGGAGAGTTTATGGGCCGTCTCGAAGGCAAGATCGCACTGGTGACCGCAGCGGGCCAGGGCATCGGCCGGGCCACCGCCGAAGCGTTTGTGCGCGAGGGCGCACGCGTGATCGCCACCGATGTCCGCACCGAAGCGCTGGAGGGGCTGGAAGGCGCCGAGACGCGCCAGCTCGACGTGACGAACAAGGATGAGGTGAAAGCGATCGCCGCCGAATTCCCCGAATTGAACGTGCTCTACAACTGCGCGGGCTTCGTTCATGCCGGCACGATCCTCGACTGCGACGAGGATGCGTGGGAATTCTCCCAGTCGCTCAACGTCACTGCACAATACCGCATGATCCGTGCGGTGCTGCCCAACATGATCGCGCGCGGCGGCGGGTCGATCATCAACATGTCGTCGGTCTGTTCTAGCATCAAGGCGGTGCCCAACCGCTTCGCCTATGGCGCGACCAAGGCGGCGGTGATCGGCCTGACCAAGTCGGTCGCGATCGACTATGTCACCAAGGGCATCCGCTGCAACGCGATCTGCCCCGGCACGGTCGAGACGCCGT
This sequence comes from Sphingomonas sp., assembly GCA_035481255.1. Lineage (GTDB taxonomy): Bacteria > Pseudomonadota > Alphaproteobacteria > Sphingomonadales > Sphingomonadaceae > Sphingomonas. Next base: position 16,141 of record DATIGZ010000372.1, read on the forward strand.
CGCTGATCCAGCGGCTGCACGACACCGGCGATTTCGAAAAGGCCTATGCCGAGTTCACCGCGCGCCAGGCGATGGGCCGGTTCGGCCGGACCAGCGAGCTGGCGGCACTCGCCGTCTATCTCGCCAGCGACGAAAGCGCCTTCACCACCGGTACCGTCAATGTGATCGACGGCGGCTGGGTGAACTGAATTCCCTTCCCCGTCACCCCGGCCTTGGGCCGGGGTCCACCGGGAGGCGATCGATGAACATGAGGCGCGAGCGCATCGCGCGAGGCTAGGTGGGCCCCGGCACAAGGCCGGGGTGACGACAGATAGGAGAGAGTTCCCGATGATCGCACGTACGCTGGCCCTCAGCGCCGCCCTTCTTTGCGCCTCGACCGCGATGGCGCAGGTGACGGTGCATGTCGCGCCGGGTGGTGACGACCGCAATCCGGGGACGCAGGCCAAGCCGGTGCGCACGCTGGAGCGTGCGCAGGTGCTGGTGCGCGCGAGCAACGGCAAGGACGACGTCACCGTTCTGCTCGCCGACGGCACCTATAAACTGACCAAACCGCTGATCTTCCGTCGCGCCGATGGCGGGTTGAACGGGAAGAAGGTCGAGTGGCGCGCGGTCGAGGGCGCCAAGCCGGTCATCTCGTCGGGGATCGAGGTCACCGGCTTCGCGTCCTATGACGAGGAGCGCCGCATCTATGTCGCCGCGACCCCCAAGGGGCTCGACACGCGCCAGATCTGGGTCAACGGCACCGTCGCCGAACGCCCATGGATCGAGCTGCGCGCGTCCGACGTGAAGTTCGGCCCCAGCGGATTCGAGATCACCAACCCGAAATACGACTATGTCGGCAAGCTTGCCCGCCCCGACCGGCTCGAGCTGGAAGCGACCGGCTTCTTCACCGACCGCTATTCGCCGGTGAAGTCGATCAGCGGCACCAATGTGACGATGCAGCAGCCGGCATGGGACAACAACACCTGGGGCTATGACACGGTCAGCAAGCCGATCTTCCCCGACGATTCGCGGCTGTTTCTGGTCAACGCGCTCGAGTTCATCGGCAAGACCAACGACTGGCACGCGCGCTATCACCAGTGGGTGATCGAACCCGAGGCGGGCAAACTGTATCTGCGAGCGGGAATCGACGAGGATATCAAGAGCCTCAAGGTCGTCGTGCCGACGCTGGAGACGCTGGTGTCGATCAGCGGCACGCCCGCGGCACCGGTCGAGCGCCTCAGCTTCCGCGGCCTGACCTTCTCCCACACATCGTGGATGGGGCCGAGTAAGCCGACCGGCTACGCGAACCAGCAGAGCGGCGCCTATCTCAGCGACGTGTCGCCGATCCGGCCCAAGGATGCGTGGGACAAATGCGGCTGGGGCTGCGTCGAGTTCGAATCGATGCGCCTCAAATGGCACCAGATGCCCGCCGCGGTTCAGGTGTCGGCGGCGCGCGAGGTGAGCTTCGAGGGCAACAACTTCACTCAACTCGGCCAGATCGCGCTGGGCATCGGCAATGAGCCGACCGCGCATCTGACCGGCGTCGGCTTGGCAACCGATGGCGTCCGCGTGGCGCGCAACCGCTTCTCGATCCTGTCGGGCGGCGCGATCATGGCGGGCGGCGTGCGCACCGACGCGCATCACCCGAGCGACCCGAAGCTGATCAACCGCAATCTTGTGATCGAGGACAATACGGTCGTCACCGTCAGCCAGGATTACAAGGACAATGCCGCGATCCTGACGACGTATATCGACGGGGCGACGATCCGGCACAACGACATCAGCGACGCCCCCTATGACGCGATCGCGGTCGGCTGGGGCTGGGGCTATAATGACGCGGGCGGCAACCCGAATTACGACGAGAAGCAGAAGGGCTACGTCCACAACCCCAAGTTCACCACGCCCACCACGCTGCGCAACACGCTGGTCGAGGGCAACCGCATCCATGGCGTGAAGCTGTGGTACGAGGATGGCGGCGCAATCTACAATCTGTCGGCCAATCCCAATTCGGTGATCCGCAACAACCACATCTTCGACATCTCGAACCGGATCGGCATCTATCTGGACGAGGGCAGCAAGCACTTCACCGTGACCGGCAACGTCGTCGAGACCGGCGGCAAGTGGCTCAACATCAACACCGCGGGCGGCATGTTCCGGCGCAAGATCTCGACCGACAATCGGGCCTCCGGCAACTGGCACAATTCGATGTCGACCGGCGGGCGCTGGCTGCCCGAGATCGGCAACGACGCGCGCGGCAATTTCCTGGTTCCCGACCGCGACTGGCCGGCCGACGCGCGCAAGGTGATCGAAGCCGCCGGTCCGCGGGATTAGGGCATCGACAGCGCCGCCCCGGCTCAATAGTATGACTAATAAGAAGTCATAGAGACCGGGGAGAGCGCGATGATCCTGCACAGCCTGATTGCCCTTGCCATGGGGCAGGCAGCCCCCTCCCCGCCGCCCGCCCGCGATCCGCGCAACTGGCCGGCGCCGGTGATGGACACCGAAGCGCCCGTGCTGCCCGGGCTGCGGCCCGGCGCGGTGCTGGTGCTGTCCAAGACCAACGGCTTTCGCGACCCCGAGCAGATCGACACGGCGAAGAAGGTGCTGACCGACCTGGTCCGCAAGCAGGGCCGCGACGTGTTCGAGACCGAGAACGCGGCGGTGATGAACTCCCGCGACCTCGCCCGCTTCTCGACCGTGGTGTTCAACAGCACCAGCGGCAACATATTCGACGAAAGCCAGCGGGCCGCGTTCAAATCATGGGTCGAACGCGGTGGCGGCGTGGTGCTGCTGCACGGCGCGGGCGGCGATCCGACCTATGACTGGCGCTGGTGGCCCGATATGCTGATCGGCGCGCAGTTCATCGGCCATACCGGACGGCCCAAACAGTTCCAGCAGGCGACGATCGACGTGGTCGACCGCGCGCATCCCGCGATGCGCCGCCTGCCCGCGAAATGGGTGCGGACCGAGGAATGGTATTCGTTCGACCGGATTCCGAGCGGCAACGGCACGCGCATCCTCGCGACGGTCGACGAGACGACCTACGAACCCTTTCCCGAGCGCGTGCGCATGGGCAAGCCGCATCCGGTGATCTGGAGCCGCTGCGTCGGCAAGGGGCGGGTGATCTTCTCCTCGCTCGGGCACAAGGCGGAAACCTATGCCGAGCCGCTGCATCAGTTTCTGATCAGCGACGCGATCCGCTGGGCGGGGCGCGAGGGCTGCTAGGCCCCGCCGGGGAAGCGCTGCACTGATCCGATGGCGACGTTGCGGCTGCCGGCGCCGGTACGCACCGCGGCGTCGCGCGGCTTGGGTGAGGTGAGGCGATCGATCACCGCGCCATTCACATTCTCCAGCACTAGCGTGGGCCGCGCGTCGGGTCTCGCCGTGTCGAAGCCGCAGTCGACCACGCTCAAATTGCGGACGTGCCGCGCGTACAGACCATGGGCGGGCAAAACGCCCATGAAGCTCGGTTCGAGGCTGGAGTTGCGGCGCTCGGGGACCGCGCGGCTCGCATCCGCTTCGGTGCCGCCGCCCGCTGCGGTGACGTGGACGCCACGAAAGCTCACATCCTCGATGATCCCGTCCTCGATCCCGACCACGCCGCACGGATACTCCGTGCGCGCGCCCGCGACCTGAATGTCGGTGAAGCGCACGCGGCGGACCTTCGCCACCCCCGCCCCTCTGGGCGCGCGGTTGCGCGCGGACAGGCGGAGGAACACCGGGTGGTTGACCGGGTTGACCAGGTTGATGTCACGGAAGGTGACATCCTCGAGCACCCCGCCGTCGATCGCGCCGAGCTGAAGCCCACGCGAATTCTCGCACACGCAATCGGCGATGAGGACGTTGCGGAAGCCCGCGATGCTGTCGGTGCCGAGCTTGATCCGGCCGAGCACCCCGACCTTGTCGGGAGCGAGATAAGGCGACTTCTGATAGGTACCGTCGAGCACGGTGCCGAGCAGATAGCCGCTGGTCTTGCAGCCGATCACCTGCACGTCCTCACACAAGCGCGCTTCCTGCAGCCCGTAACTGCTCTTGAGGCAGATGGCGTCGTCCTTGGGCGCATTGACCACGCAACTGGTGACGCGCACGTCGCGGCAGCAATCGAGGTCGATGCCGTCGCGGTCGGTGTCCACGGTCAGGCCGTCGATTCGGACATTGGTGCAGCCCATCACATAGCAGGCGAAATGCCCGCCCTGAAGGATCGAGAAATCCTTGAGCAGCACGTTGCGGCAGCGGATCAGGCCGATCGCCTTGTTGCCGCGGCCTTCATACTTCATCTCTTCGGGATTGGCGCGGCGCGCGGCGTCGGCGCTCAACCCGCGCTCCTTGGGCGATTTCCAGCCGGGGATGCCGTGCCATCCCTGCGGCGGCCCCTCGCGATCGAGGCCCAGGCCGTGGATCAGGCCATGGCCGATGATCGCGACGTCGCTGACGCCGTCGCCATAGATCAGACTGTTGTGGAAATGGGCGAGGCCATAGTCGACGAACTGCTCCTCCCACACGCCCTCGGGCAGATCATATTGCCCCTTGTGCCGGTCGGGGCTGGCTGCCTCGATCACCGATCCGGGGCTGAGGACGAGCGTGATGTGGCTCTTCAGCCGGATCGAGAAGCAGAGATAGCGGCCCGGCGGGACGACGATCGTGCCGCCGCCCCTGGCGCTCGCCGCCTCGATCGCGCGATTGAAGGCCGGGGAATCGATCGCCTTGCCGTCACCCTTCGCGCCATAATCGCGGACATTGTGAAAGCCGTTCAGCGATCCTGTCGCGCGCACCGGAACCGCGCTCGCGGCCAGCGCCGCCCCTGCTCCCAGCAATGCCGTCCGACGGCTGAATTCGGCCCGTGCCTCGAGCAATATCCCCTCCTGTCGCTGTTTATCGTATGATGAATTAGCGGGAGAGTGATCGCAAGCTGTAAGTCAGGTTTTGCCGACCACGTCACGATCGGGGTCGAGGCGGAGCGTCAAATCGGCGCGTTCCGGCATATCGGCGAGGATCGCGCGAGTGATGCGCTCATAATGCTGGATGAATCGGCCGATCTGCGAATCGGTCATCGCCAGCGCGGGATCGCGGCCCTGCGCGGCCAGCGTGGCGCGCAATTCCGCCTCCTGCTGGGTACGCCAGTCCCGCACGATTTCGAAGCCCGGCGCGGCGAGCAGCACCAGCCGGTCAACGCGCGCGAACAGGTCTTGATAGGGGCCGGCCAGCGCGGCGTTGGCCGCGCGGCGCCAGATGCCGTCGGGGTCTTCGGCGCGTTCGAGCGCGTTCACGGGCGTGGCGAGGTCCGCCTCGGCCTGCGGCGCGGCACCGACGCACCAGCCTTCGAAGATCAGCAGCTCGAGCGGACCGTCGATCGCTTCCCATTGCGCTTGCGGCAGCGGCTCGTCGCTCGCCTTGTCGAAGCGCGGCAGGCGGACGGGCTGGCCGGCCTTTACCGCATCGAGGATTGCGCAACCCAGCGCGACATCATGGGTCAGCGGCACGCCGCGCGTGGCAAGCAGCGGATGGACGTCGCTCGCGAGGTCGGCGCGCGCGGCCTTGCCCAGATAGAGATCGTCGAGCGAGAGGATCGCGGCACGCAGGCCGAGCCGCTCGACGAGCCCGCGCGCAAGGGTGGACTTGCCGCTGCCTTGCGATCCGCAGATGCCGAGGATCAGCGGGCGCGGATCGGTATCGAGCCAGCCCGCGACCGCCCGCGCGACGATCTCAAGCGACGCGGTCAAACGGCTCGCGCCCGGCGAAGAAGGCGTCGAGATTGTCGGCGACCTTCATCCCCATCGCCTCGCGCGTCTCCAGCGTGGCGGAGCCGAGATGGGGCAGCAGCACCGCATTGGGGAGACCGGTCAGCGCCGCCTCGACCGCGGGCTCGCGCTCGTACACGTCGAGTCCCGCGGCGGCGATCGTGCCTGCCTTCAGCGCATCCGCCAGCGCCGCTTCATCGATCAGCGTCCCGCGCCCGGTGTTCACCAGCACGGCATCGCGTTTCATTGCCTTGAGGGCTGCCGCATCGATCATGTGCCGTGTCGCCGTACCGCCCGGCGCGTGCAGCGACACCACGTCGGCAACGCTAAGCAGGCTGTCGAGCGATGCGTGGTACGCTGTTTCGGGCACGTCATCGGCGCGGCTGCGGCTGTGGACGACGACCTCCATCCCGAACGCCTTCGCCCGCCCGGCCACGGCGCGGGCGATGCGGCCATAGCCGACCAGTCCCAGCACCTTGCCGCGCAGCGAGCGGCCGAGCAGATGCGTCGGCCGCCAGCCGGTCCATTCGCCGCCACGCAGCTCGCGCTCACCCTCGCCCGCGCGGCGCGTCGCCATCAGGATCAGGGTCATCGCGATATCGGCGGTGGCGTCGGTCAGCACGTCCGGCGTGTTGGTGACGGCAAGGCCGGCCTCACGCGCCGCGTCGAGATCGATATGCTCGAACCCCGCGCCGTAATTGCCGATGATCCGCGCACGGCGCCCCTCGGTAAGGATCACCTCGCGGGTGATCTTGTCGGTCACGGTCGGGCAGAGTGCGTCATGCTCGAGCATCGCCAGCGCCAGCGCGGCCGCGTCCATCGGCGTGTCCGCCTCGTTCAGCGTGACCTCATAGCTGGCGGCGAGGCGTGCCTCCACAGCCTCGGGCCAGCGGCGGGTGAGCAGGATCCTGGGCTTGGTCATGGCGCGAGACTAGCGGCGACGGAATACGGGTGCACGCTTCTCCGCAAAGGCGGCGCGGCCCTCCTTCGCGTCGTCGGTGGCGAAGCAGATCGCCTGCAGGTCGCGCTCATACTCGATCGCCTTGTCCCACGGCATCGTATGCGCCGCCCGCAAATTGAGCTTCGCCGTCTCCGCAGCGATCGGTGCCCGCGAAGCAATGGTCGCGGCAATCTCTTGCGCGCGGGCGAGCAAGGCGTCGGGCGCGACGACCTCACTCACCAATCCCCAGGCCAGCGCCTTGTCGGCGTCGATCATGTCGCCGGTGAGCAGCATCAGCGCGGCGTTGGACGCACCCATCGAGTAGGTCAGTCCCGCCGCCATCCCGCCGCCGCCGATCCAGCCGAGCTTGATCTCCGGCGCGGCGAAGCGGGCATTGGTGCTGGCGATGCGGATATCCGCGGCCATCGCCGTCTCCAGCCCGCCGCCCAACGCATAGCCGTTGACCGCGGCGACGACCGGCTTGCGGCAGGCGCGCAGCGCGTCGCAATAATCGTCGCGATTGCGGAAGTCCCACGGCGTCGCATAGCCGTCGAGCGTGGTGATATCGGAGCCGGCGGAGAAGGCCTTCTCCCCCGCGCCGGTGATGACGACGCAGCGCACCGCGTCGCTGGTGTTGCACTCGCTCACCGCGGCGATCAGCGCGGCGGCCATCTCCGGCGTCAGCGCATTGAGCTTCGCCGGGCGATTGAGGGTGATGGTGGCGACATGGTCGGCCACGGTGAACAGGAGATCGTCGGTCATGTCTCGGCTCCGGCCGGGTGATGCGTGCGATAGAGGGTTTCGAGATCGTCGAGCACCGCATCGGCGGCATCGCCGCCGAGCAGCGCAGCGCGCAGCCGCGTCGAAGCAGCCGCCTGGAAGGCGATGGCGCCATCGTGGCGCGGGCGCAGCAACGCCGCCTCGACCGTGGCGAGGGTGGCCGCGAAGAAGCCGCCGGTCGCGGAATTGACCGCATCGTCCCGCCACGCCGTGCGCAACGCCGGCTGACCGTCGTGCTGCGGGATGAAGCCGCGCTGGACCGTATCGGACATCAGCCAGCGCAGATGGCCGAGCAGTTCGGGGGTGACCTGACAGCGCTTCGACACGCCGATCCCGGTGCCGCCCAGCGTCGATCCGATCCGCCCGCCCGGCCCCGCCGGCGCGTCGGCAAATCCGACACCCCGCGTCGCGTAGTTCACATAGCCGTAGATCAGCGGGCAGAGGTCGACCCCCTCGCCGCGCTCGATCGCGCCGAGCATCGCGATCGGGTTGAGATCGCTCGCGCGCCGCGTCACCTCACCGGTCAGCGCGACCATCAGGCCATAGGCCTCGCGCGCGATTCCGCGGTCCATGAACGTATCGCGCGGCGCGACCGGCTCGAACCCGAGCGCGCCACAGATCGACTGGAAGCTCAGGATCGCATGCGGCCCGGCGAGCGACAGCGCCACTGCATGGTCCTCGGCAAAGGCGGGAAGCTGCGCCCATTCGAGCGGCGGCAGCGCGATGGTCTCGCGCCGGTACGCCATCACCTGGGTCGCCGCGTCGAGCGGCAGCGCCCAGTGCCTGCCCGCATAATGATAGCTGGCGAGCGACGGTCCGGCGACGGCGCCGCGCCATACCGCGATCTCGTCGGCGCCGAACAGCTCCTCGACGGGCACGAGGCAATCCGCCGCGACGGCCTCGCCGACATGCGGATGGTCGAGCACGACGAGGTCGTAGCGCGCGCACAGATCGCCGATCGGGTGCGATTCGAACCCTTCGAGCGGATGCTTTTCCCACGTCAGCGTCAGCGCATCAGCCTGCGCCGCGGCCGCCGCCAGCGCGTTGTAGCCGCGCGGGTGATCCCAGGTCAGGCCGCGATATCGGGGGGCGCTCATGGATGCTGGCGCACCACGCCCGATTCGATCAGCGCCTCGATCGCCTTGGCATCCAGTCCCGCCTCGCGCAGCAGCTCGCGGCTGTGCTCGCCGACCAGCGGCGCGCCGCGCTCGACGGTCGAGGGGGTCTTGGAGAAGCGGATCGGGAAGCCCGGCGCCTTCACCCGGCCTTCGGTCGGATGATCGTACTCGACGAAGGTGCCGTTATGCTTGATCTGCGGATCCTCGACCAGATCGGCATAGCCATAGACCGGGCCGGCCCAGATATCGCGCGCGCGCATCTCCTCCAGCCACGCCGCGCTGGTGCGCGCGGGGAGATGCTCCTTGACCTTGGCGAAGATCTGATCGCGCAGCGCCCAGCTGTCGCGCTCGTCGTCGAGCCCGTCGAAGAAGGAATCCTCGAACAGTTCGCCAAGCTTTTTGAGCGAGGCCATGGCGACGGTGATGTAGCCGTCGCTGGTGGCGAACACGCCATAAGGCGCGCGGATATAGCTGTGCGCGTGCGGCTCGGCCGATCGCGCTTGCGGCTTCTCGCCGACGGTGAACACCGACAGTTCCTGCATCTGGATCGTGGTGATCGCGTCGAGCATGTTGACCTGAACCAGCTGCCCCTCGCCCGTCCGCTCGCGGTGGAACAAAGCGGCGAGCGCGCCCTCGAACGCCGAATAGGCGGTGACCGCGTCGACCAGATATTGCCCGGCGGCGGACGGCGGCGCGCCTTCCGCGCCGGTCGACATCATCGCGCCCGACATGCCCTGCAGCAGCAGGTCCTGCCCCGGATAGTTGCGGTACGGCCCGTCCTCGCCATAGCCCGACATCGAGACATAGATCAGGCGCGGGTTGATCGCGCTGAGTGTCGCATAGTCCACGCCCAGCCGCTCGGCGACGCCGGGGCGGTAGTTCTGCAGGAACACATCGGCGTCCTTGACCAGCTCAAGCAACAACGCCTTGCCCTCGGGCGCCTTCAAGTCGACCGCGAGGCTGCGCTTGTTGCGGTTCAGCGAGAGGAACGAGACGTTGATCTTGTTGCCATTGGCACCGCCCGCGCTGGCGTGGCGCTGCCACTCGCCGCTGGTCGGCTCGACCTTCACCACGTCCGCGCCCATGTCGCCCATGCGCTGCGCCGCGAACGGGCCGGCCATCGCGATCGAGCAGTCGAGCACGCGGATGCCGCTCAGGATATTGGTCACGTCTTCTGTTCCTTAATTCATGGTCCAGCCGCCATTGACGTGCAGCGTCTGGCCGGTGACGAAACCGGACTCGTCGCTCGCGAAAAAGGCGATGGCGTTGGCGATGTCTTGGGCGGTGCCGCGGCGTTTGATCGCCTGCGCGTCGAGCACCAGGCGGTTATACCCTTCGGGATCGGGATGGATCTTTTCAGCGTCGGTCGGGAAGGCGCCGGGCGCGATCGCGTTGACCGTCACGCCGTACGGCCCGAACTCGCGCGCCCACGCCCGCGTCAGGCCGACCAGCGCCATCTTCGATGCGACATAGGGCGAAAGGTTCGACCAGCCGCCCGAGACGGTGATGCTGGAAACATTGATGATACGGCCGAAGCCGCGCTCCCGCATCCCCGGCAGCGCCGCCTGCACCGCGACGATTCCCGCATCGACATTGACGCGCTGGACCGCCTGATGCTCCTCGATCGAGTAATCCTCGAAGGGCTTGGACGGATAGATCGCGGCGTTGTTGATGACGACGTCGAACCCGCCGGTCTCCTCGATCAGCACGTCAAGCGTCACGCGCAGCCGGTCGAGATCGGAGAGATCGGCCGTGGAGACGATCAGCTTGCCCGGCCCCTTGCCCGCCGCGGCGGCCTCCAGCTCCTCGACCTTGGCCAGATCATGGTCGATCGCCACCACGGTCGCTCCGCGCTCGATCAGCAGCAGCGTCGTTTCGAGGCCAAGGCCGCCTGCGGCCCCGGTAAAGAGAACCGTGCGGCCCTTCATTTGGCACCTCCGATCGGCGGAAAATTGCCCGAGGGTGCGGGATATTCGTCGGCGGGCTGAAGCGCGACGCCCTCGATCCGCTTGACCGCATCGGCGACCGCACCGGCGCCGGGCAGGATGCGGAAGACGCTGTCGTAGCGGCGCTCCTCGCCGTGCTCGAGCCAGATCAGTTCGCCGCGCTCGCGCGCGAAATCCTTGCCCATGACATGGTTGGTCGAAGGCTCGATCCCCACGGCATAGTGACCGGCGTGGAGGTTCTGCCATTCGTACATCGCGGGGAACTGGTCCTTGCGCGTCTCGACCTCGAACCCGAAGCCGATCGCCTCGTTGACCACCGCGACATTGACCTTGCCGTCCGTGTCGGGGGCCATGTCGTGCTGCCACACCTGCTCGTGGAAATTGACGATCGGCGCGGGGAAGGTGCGGTATCCGGTATTCTGGTCGCGATACTTGTCCTCGTGCGCGGCCCAGATCACATCGCGGACCGGCGCGACATAGCGCGACCCCTCAGCCACCACCGGATGGCTGACGTTGATGTGGTAGCAGTACATGTGCGGCGTGCGGTAGAAACCGTGATTGACCACGCGGTCGATCAGGCGGATCTCGTCGCCGCCGACATCGGCCTCGATCCGCCGGATCAGATGCAGATCCTCGCCGAACACGGTCGATTGCTGGACGATCCCTTCGGCCCAGAGGATGCAGCGGTCGCCATCCCAGCTTTCGCCATAGCCACTCAGCCGCGCCGGAATCGTGCCGATGCGGCCATGGAGCGACGACGAGACCTTCTCGCGCGGGCCGTAATGATAATGGCCGGCGGGGTCGTCGTGCATGAAGAGGACATGGTCGAGACCACAGGTGATCAGCAGACCCGACATCGAGCGGAACCAGCCAAGGCCGCCCTCACCCTCATAGTCGTGCAAGCCCGGATGGCGGAAGCCCGACGGCGAATGCCAGCCCACCGCGCGGCCATTATGCTCGCACTCTGCAATATCCATCGCGCGATCGACCAGCACGGTGAAGCGCAGGCCGCTGCCGGTGCGGAATTCGAGCTGACGCACGCCGCGCTCGACGCCGTCGCCCAGCGTCGACAGGCGAACGCCCGCGAATTGCGAGAGCGAACCCGATCGCGCCGCAAGGTCGCGCCGGTTAAGGGTCTCGCCATAGAGCCTTGGCACCATCCCGCTCCATCATCATATTGTACGATGTATGATGTTTAAGGCAGGATGGCGCTTTGCGTCAATCGACGTTGCCGGAGAATTCGAAATGCCACTTATCCGTCGCTGCTTCGCCGTCGACCTGCATGACGATCCCGGCCTGATCGCCGCCTATCGCCGCTGGCACGAGCCGGGAGGACCGCCGGCGGCAGTCAACGCCGCGATTCGCGCCGACGGGGTCGAGTCGCTCGAAATCTGGCTGGTCGGCGACCGGATGTTCATGCTGATGGAACAGGACACGGACCGGGCGCCCGATACGGAGACCAAGCGCGCGCGGGACACGGCGAACCCTGAGGTCGCGGCGTGGGACACGCTGATGGCGAGCTTCCAGAAATCCCTGCCCTTCGCGCCCGGCCAGACCTGGGTGGAGATGGAGCGGGTTTATGCGCTGAGCGAGCAGGCTTAGCCCGCGCCAACACCGTCATCCCGGCCCTGCGCCGGTATCTATCGGGTAGCCCATTCCGGATAAGAGGCTCGCGGGCATCGTACGCGGCATCGTTGACCCCGGCACAAGGCCGGGGGGACGACCCGCGGATTTCACCCCCGCGGCTGAGCGCGCCGCTTTTCCCACGATCCGGCGATATGCTCGCGCATCGCCGCCGACGCGCGGTCGGGGTCGCCCGCGGCGATCGCCTCATAGACCTTACGGTGCGCGGCATGGGTCAGCTTGACATGCTCGACGCTGAGCTTGCCCGAATAGCCATGCGTGCGCAGCGCTTCGGACTGGATGCCGTCGATGATCGCCTTGCTCAGCCGGTCGCCCGACATGCCCATGATGATGTCGTGGAACTTCAGATCCTCGACCACATAGGCCGACGGCATCGTCACCAGCCCTTCCAGCTTCTCGATCTGGTCGCGCAGCTCCGAGATCGACTCGGGCGTCGCGTTCGCCGCGGCCTTTGCCGCCATCGCCGATTCGAGCAGCGTGCGGACCTCCGACAGATTGTCGAGATAGCGCAGCCCGTCCTCGCCCTGGAACAGCGCGGAGAGGATCATCGGGTCGAGCATGTTCCACGCACGACTGCCGCGCACGATCGTGCCGCGCCCTTGCTGCGAGACCACCAGCCCCTTCTCGGTCAGCGCCGTCGTCGCCTCCCGCACCACGGTGCGGCTGACGTCGTACATCTCGCACAGCATGTTCTCCGGCGGCAGCGCGGTGCCGACCGGATAGGTGCCCATGACGATCGAATTGACCAGATCCTCGACCACCGCGGTCGACAAGCGCGGGCGGCGTCGGACCCGCTGGTGTGCGGCCATGGCTTCGCTGTTCATTCGCCTCTCTCGCTCACGCCGTCCCGCTCTCCGTCCATTCCATCTACGCCATCGCCGCAAAACTGCAAAAGGGTGAAGCCGCAACGCCCGATACGTCAAGGGCTTGCAGTTTTACGGGGGCTTGCAGATTTGGAAAGATCATACATACTATGTTTCGACAGCGGGCGGAAGTGACGCCTGCATAGGGGCATCGCCAACGCATGAAGATCACCGGATATCGCAGCCTGACGACGACCCATGACTGGGGCCGGCCGGTTGGCGACGTGAACGGCGTGGTCGAAAGCGGGGTGACCGAAGTGCCGATCTTGCTGCTCGAGACCGATGGCGGGCTGACCGGCATCGGGCTTGGCCAGCACGCCGATATCGCCCGCGTCTTTCCCGCGGTGGAGGGACAGGATCCGCGCGCCGTCAACGCGCTGTACGACTCGATGCTCGCGCATGTGTTCAAGAGCGGCCATGCCGGCGCGACCTATGGCGCGATCGCCGCGGTCGACATGGCGCTGTGGGATTTGAAGGCCAAGATGGCCGACGAGCCGCTGTGGCGCACGCTGGGCGCGCTCGACCGGTTCGTGCCCGGCTACGCCTCGGGCCTGTGCTACGGCCTGAGCGACGACGCCTTCGCCGCGCATTATCGCGAATGGGCGGGGCGCGGCTTCACCTCCGCCAAGATCAAGGGCGGACGCGATATCACGCGCGACATCGACCGGCTGCTGACCGCGCGCGGCATCCTGTCGGCCAACACCAGCCGTCCGGCGATGATGCTCGACGTCAACGAGGCGTGGAACGTCAAGCAGGCGGTCCGCCACCTCGCCGAGATCGAGGCGGTGCTTGACCTCACCTGGATCGAGGAGCCGGTGCGGCGCTGGGACGCCGAGGGGCACGCCCGCATCTCGCGCGCGTGCCGCGCCGCGGTGGCGACGGGCGAGAACCTGACGGGGCTCGACCAGTTCGCACCGCTGTTCGATGCGAAGGCCGCCGATGTCGTGCAGACCGGCAGCGTCTGGGGCATCACCCACTTCCTGCGCGTCGCGACCGCCGCGCACGCCCGCAACCTGCCCGTCTCACCGGTCGGCTACAACACCAACCCGGTGGCCCACGCCGCCGCGGCGCTGCCCAACATGATCGGGATCGAAGTTCAGGACTGGAACGCGCCCAGGGGGCTGACGGTCGACCAGACCATCGTCGATGGCGGCGTCCGGTTGGGCGATACGCCCGGCCTTGGCATCGCACTCGACGAGACGGCGCTGGCCAATGGCGCCGCCCCCGGCTGGAACAGCGCCGGCGGCCCGCACCGCCGCCCGCGCCATGCCGGACTGCGACTGGTGCCCGACGGGCCGCAGGCCGCCGAGTAACCCCGACAGCAACGACGATATAAAAGAAGCGATCACCGGAGAGACCATGGCCAGCGCCGCCAACACCAACCCGTCTTATGTGCTGGGGCCGCAGCGAGCGAAGCTGCAGCTGTCGCTGATGGTCAATTTCTTCCTTTTGATGGCGCTCTACAGCGGCGTGCTCGGCGTACTGCTGCCCAATCAGATCGCAGAGCTGGACGAGGGGTCGAAGGCCAACAACCTCGCGCTGATCTTCTTCATCACCTCGATCTTCTCGACCCTGACCACCCCGATCGCCGGCGCGTTGTCGGATCGGACGCGCAGCCGCTGGGGGCGCCGCTCGCCATGGATCGCGATCGCGTCGCTGATCGGATCGGCGGCGCTGTTCGGCGTATCGTGGATGACCAGCTTCTGGTCGCTGATGGTGCTGTGGGTGATGGCGGCGGTGGCCTATAACTCAATGCAACCGGCGATGACGACCCTGATCGCCGACCGCTTCGCGCCCGAGACGCGCGGCGCGGTCAGCGGCATCGTCGGCGCGGGAATGACCGCCGGCCTCACCGCCGGCACCGTCGTCGCGGGCTATCTCGCGGGCGAGCGCGCGCTGGCCTATGGCCTGTTCGCCGGCGCGGTGGCCGCGTCGTGCCTCGCCTTTGTCGCGATCAACCGCGAACCCCCGAGCGACCATATGCCCCGTCGTCCGATGCGTTGGGGCGAGTTCCTCAAGGGCTTCTGGATCTCGCCGCGCGAGCACCCCGATTTCGCCTGGGCCTTCGCCAGCCGCTTCTTCATCTACATGGGGTATCAGGCGGTCGCGGCGTACCTGCTTTATATCCTGCGCGACTATATCGGCCTCGCCAACGACGCGTCGAACATCGCCATCGCCAACATGGCGATCATCACGCTGATCTGCCTTGTCGCCTCCTCGCTCATCTCCGGCTGGCTTTCGGACAAGTATCAGGCACGCAAGCCGTTCGTGATCCTGGGCAGCCTGATCATGGGCTGCGCGATGGTCGCACCGCTCGCGGCCCCCAACATGCAGGGCATGTGGGCCTACGCCGCGATCATCGGCGTCGGCTACGGCATGTTCATGTCGATCGACATGGCGCTGATGACGCAGGTCCTGCCCAAGAGCGCGCTCGGCGACGAGGGTAAGGATCTGGGCATACTGACGACCGCGGTGAACATCCCGCAGATCATCAGCCCGGTGATGGCCGCAGGGCTGCTTTACCTGTTCGCGAACGACTACCGCGCGATCTTCTGGGCGGCGGTGATCTTCGTATTCGGCTCGGCGCTGTGCGTCCTGCCGATCCGCGGAGTGCGCTGACCCCGCGCTATTTATAATATGTATGATGATAATTTGACATACGGATTGGCTTGCGCCATTCTGACGTCAAACAAGGATCCCAAGGAGGGGAAGATGAAGTTTCGCCGTGCCCTGTTGCTGTCTGCCGTCGCCGGAAGCGCGCTGACGCTGGTGCAGCCCGCTTTTGCGCAGGACGCGCCCGCGGCTGAGGAAGCCGCCCCCGTCGAAGAGGAAATCCTCGTCACCGGCATCCGCGCTTCGGAGCGCGCCGCGATCGACCTCAAGCGCAACGCTGTCGCGGTGGTCGATTCGATCGTCGCCGAGGATCTGGGTAAGCTGCCCGACCAGAATGTCGCGGAATCGCTGCAGCGCGTCGCCGGCGTGACGATCGAGCGCAACCGCGGTGAGGGGCGTTTCATCACCGTCCGCGGTTTCGGTCCTAAGTTCAACATGGTGACCGTCAACGGCCGCACGCTGGCGACCGACAATAACGGCCGCGAATTCTCGTTCGACGTCATTCCGTCGGAGATCATCTCGGGCGCCGACGTGTACAAATCGCCCCAGGCGAACCTCAACGGCTCGTCCATCGGCGCGACC
>DATIGZ010000373.1:0-4702 GCA_035481255.1 Sphingomonas sp.
CTGCTGCCCTTACAAGGGAGGCAGCGCCCAATCGATCGTCCCTCTTCCCTTCGCTTCCAGAAATTCGTTCGCCTTCGAGAAATGGCGGCAGCCGAAGAACCCGCCATGCGCCGAGAGCGGCGAGGGGTGGACCGACTTCAGCACCAGATGGCGCGGATCGACCGACGGCGCCTTCTTCTGGGCGTGGCTGCCCCACAGCATGAACACCACCGGATCGGGCAGCGCGTTGACATGCGCGACGACGGCGTCGGTGAACCTCTCCCAACCCCGGCCCTTGTGCGAAGCGGCCAGCCCCATCTCGACGGTCAGGCAGTTGTTGAGCAGCAGCACGCCCTGCTTCGCCCAATGCTCCAAAAAGCCGTGGCGCGGCGGCTCGATGCCGAGATCGCTGCGCAGTTCCTTGTAGATGTTGACCAGACTGGGCGGCACGCGGACGCCGGGCTGGACCGAGAAGCAAAGGCCGTGCGCCTGTCCCTCGCCATGATAGGGATCCTGCCCGAGGATGACGACGCGCACGTCCTGCGGCGGGGTGAGGTCGAGCGCGCGGAACCAGTCGGCGCCCTTGGGGAAGATGCGCTTGCCCGCCGCCTTCTCGTCGAGCAGGAACTGGCGGAGCGAGGCCATATAGGGGGCGTCGAATTCGCGCTGGAGCGGGTCGAGCCAGTCGGGATGCAGCTTCACGGCCATGCGGTTTCCTTCCGGGCGCGACTGTGCGAACCAGCACGGGCCTGTCAATCGAAGCGTCGACGAAGGAGAGCCGAGATGCCCGTCACCGGAAGCTGCCATTGCGGCGATGTGAGCTACACGCTGGAGGGTGATGCGCCGTCCGAAGCGATGGCGTGCAATTGCTCGATCTGCCGCCGCAAGGGCTATTTGCTGCATTTCGCGCCGCTCGACGCGCTGACGCTGCACGGGAACGCCGACGCGGTCACCGTCTATCAGTTCAACCAGCACAATATCGAGCACACCTTCTGCAAGACCTGCGGCTGCGCGCCCTATGGCAAGGGCACCGGACCCGACGGCAAGAAGATGGCGGCGATCAACCTGCGCTGTGCGGAGGATATCGACCTAGATACGCTGACGATCCACAATTACGACGGAGCCAGCCTTTGAAGGCGCCCTGATCCTCCCTGCTCCGCGGGAGGATTGAATGAAGAGTTCAGTCCCATGCACATGTCCCACGACGCTTCGGCCCCCGCCGCGGCGGAAATCACTTTCGACCAGTTCCTTGCCGTCGACATCCGTGTCGGCACGATCGTCGCCGCCGAACCGTTTCCGGAGGCGCGCAAGCCGGCCTATAAGCTGACCATCGACTTCGGCCCGGCGATCGGGATCAAGCGATCCTCGGCGCAGATCACCGAACACTACGCCCTCGACGACCTGTCCGGACGGCAGGTCGCGGCGGTCGTCAACTTCCCCCCGCGCCAGATCGGGCCGATGATGTCCGAGGTGCTCACGCTGGGATTTCCGGATGCCGACGGAAAGGTGGTGCTGTTCCACCCGAGCGTCGAGGTGCCCAATGGCGGAAGGCTGTTCTGACCGTACCGGTTGACGAAGTTGACACAAAAGCGGGGTTTTGGGGCGGAGGCGCCTGGTTCGCGTCCACGAAGCGCCCGGTTCGCCCCCGGTTCGCACCCGCGAAGCGCCTGCCACGCGACACCGGCGCGCCATGCCCGCGACGACGATGCGCCACGACCGCCCCGCCGCGGCCGCGAAGCGACAAGCGCGCGCCGTCCACGCGCCGCTCACGCGACGCAGTGGCGGGCCGAGGCCGGACGATGGGGAGTCCCGGTGGATCATGGGACGGACCAGCTATCACGGCGCCGGGGCGGTAGGAAAACTCCACATCGGCATTGCTCAGGCAAAGATCAGGCTTTGCTCATGACGTTCATCCGCGCCGGTGCGAGCGCTGCGGCCGCAACGACATGGAGCAAGACGCATGACGGCGACCGCACAGGCAAGCGGACATAATTGGTGGCGGATCGGGCGGTGGAGCGCGGCGGCGGCGTTGCTGTGCGTTCCCGCGATCGCGATGCGCTTTCCCGGCAGCGGATTCGACTGGACCACCAGCGACTTCGTGGTGATAGGCACGCTGTTCGCCGCGATCCTCGGCGCCTATGAATTCCTTGCCAGCCGGGCGCCGGGCTTCGCCTATCGCGCGGCATCGGTGCTGACCACGCTCGGCGTGTTCCTGCTGATCTGGATGAACATGGCGGTCGGCATCATCGGCAGCGAGAACAACGACGCCAATCTGATGTTCGTAGCGGTAGTCGCGCTGATCGTCGGCGGCGGATGCGTATCGCGCTTCCGGCCGCGTGGGATGCGGATGTCGCTGCTTGCCGCCGCGCTGGCCCAGGCGGTGATCGGAGCGATCGCGCTGGCCGGAGATCTGGGCATCGATGGCCGCGGCTGGCCCCGCGACGTGATCTTCCTGACCGGCTTCTACACCGGACTATGGGCGGTCGCGGGAACGCTGTTCGGGCTTGCGGGCGACCGGCGATGACCGGCGAGCGCGAGCCGCCGCCGCTGACCGAACAGGAACGAGCGAAGATCCTGTTCGAGCGGATCCACCGCTCGCCGCGAATACCCGATCGCTACGCCGAACGGCGCGCGGTCAGCAGATAGTTGAGGCTGGTATCGTCCGAAAGATGGAAACCCGCAGCCGGCGAGAAGCTGAGGCCGCGCAGGTCGGTGACCTCGAGGTCCAAGGCGGCTAGCATGTCGGTCAGCTCGTCGGGGGTGATGAACTTGTCATGGTCGTGCGTGCCGCGCGGGATCATGCCGAACCCTTCGCCCACCGTGATCATCGCGAGCCGCGACAGCGGCGTGCGGTTGGGGGTGGAGAGGATCATCAGGCCGCCCGGCGCCAGCGCGGCGGCGAGACCGGCGACGAAGGCGGCGGGATCGGTGACATGCTCGATCACTTCCATCGAGGTGACGAGATCGAAGGTCCGGCCCTTGGTGACCGTCTCGAATTCCCCCGCCTGATAGTCGATCGTCAGGCCCGACGCCTGCGCATGGGCGCGCGCCGCGCCGATATTCTCGGGCGCGGCATCGACCCCGGTGACCCGCGCGCCAAGCCGGGCGAGCGGCTCGCACAGCAGCCCGGCGCCGCAGCCGACGTCGAGCGCGGCCTTGCCGGCGAGGGGAGTGAAGCTGGCCGGATTGCCGTCCCAATGCGCGTCCACGGCCTCGCGAATATAGCGCAGCCGCGGCGGATTGAGGCGGTGGAGCATCGCCGAGGACCCCCTGGGGTTCCACCAGTCCGCCGCGAGCCGCCCGAAATGCTCAGCTTCACGCGGGTCAATGGTTGCTTTGCTTGTCATCGCCATCCCCCCCTCCTATCAGCGCGCCCACACCTTCCCAAGGGGCGAGAATCAAATGGCACGCATCGTGATGAAGTTCGGTGGCACGTCGATGGCGGGCATCGAGCGGATTCGTAACGTCGCCAATCGCGTCAAGGCCGAGTGGGAAGCGGGCAATCAGGTCGCGGTCGTCGTCTCGGCGATGGCGGGCGAGACCGACCGGCTGGTCGGCTTCTGCAAGGAAGCCTCGCCGCTCTACGATCTGCGCGAATATGACACGGTGGTCTCGGCCGGCGAGCAGGTGACGAGCGGGCTGCTCGCCATCGCATTGCAGGCGATCGGCGTGCCGGCGCGCTCGTGGCTCGGCTGGCAGCTGCCGATCCACACCAGCAGCGCGCATTCGAGCGCGCGCATCGGCACGATCGAGACGGTCGAGCTGAACGCCAGCCTGTCCGACGGCAATGTCGCGGTGATCCCCGGATTCCAGGGGCGCGCCGAGGATAACCGCGTGACCACTTTGGGCCGTGGCGGATCGGACACCAGCGCGGTGGCGGTGGCGGCGGCGATGAAGGCCGACCGCTGCGACATCTATACCGATGTGGACGGGGTCTACACCACCGACCCGCGCATCGTGCCGAGGGCGCGCAAGCTGTCCAAGGTGACGTATGAGGAAATGCTCGAGCTGGCGAGCGTCGGGGCGAAGGTGCTCCAGACCCGCTCGGTCGGCTTGGCGATGAAGGAAGGCGTGCGCGTGCGCGTGCTTTCCTCGCTGGAGGACAATCGCGACGAAGAGGGCCATCGCGGCACGCTGATCGTCGGCGAAGAGGAGATCAACGACGTGGAACGGCAGCTCATCACCGGCATCGCCGCGGACAAGAACGAGGCGAAGGTCACGCTCACCAACGTGCCCGACCGTCCGGGCGCGGTGGGCCATATCTTCACCCCGCTGGCCGAAGCCGGGATCAACGTCGACATGATCGTGCAGAACGTGGCGCACGCCACCGGCTCGACCGACGTCACGTTTACGGTCCCTCGCGCGGAACTCGCCCGCGCGCTCGACGTGCTGGAGAAGAACAAGGCGCCGATCGGCTATGACGCGCTGATCCACGATACCAAGGTCGCCAAGATCAGCGTCGTGGGCGTGGGCATGCGCAGCCATGCCGGCGTCGCCGCGACGATGTTCGAGACGCTGGGCGAGCGCCGCATCAACATCCTCGCCATCACCACCAGCGAGATCAAGGTCAGCGTGCTGATCCACGAGGACGAGACCGAGCTGGCCGTCCGCGTGCTGCACACCGCCTATGGGCTGGACGCGCCGGAAGACGACGCGGCGTAGTTCGTTAGAACCGCCCCGGCCCGCTCCCCCACCCGGCCGCCCAACGCCAGTATCCTATGGG
>DATIGZ010000374.1:0-1781 GCA_035481255.1 Sphingomonas sp.
GGCGGCGAGCGTTTCGGGATCCTCGACGCGAAAGCTTGCCGTCACCCGCAGCTCGCCGAGCGCGGGGTCGGCGAGCAGGATCTTGCGTGTTGAATAGCGGTTGAGCGCGGCAAGCACCTCGCTGAGTGGAGCATCGGTGAAGCTCAGCATGCCGCTCGCCCAGCGCGTCTCGGCCTCGACCAGCGGCTGCGGCACCGCCGCCGGTGCGATCAAGAGTTGTTGCCCGGGTAGCAGCCGCCGGGCCGATGTGCCCGTCTCGCCGCGCGACGCCGGACGCACTTCGACGGCGCCTTCGAGCAGCCGCACCTGCGGCGCCGCGGCGATCAGGCTGATTTCGAACAACGTGCCGGTGGCGACGATCTCGCTGCCCGCCGCGGCGACGATGAACGGGCGTGCGGCATCCTTGGCGACCGCGAAGCGCGCGCGGCCCCGACGAAGTTCGAGGCGGCGCTCGCCCGCGCTGAACGCGAGGGTGAGCCGGGTGTCGGTGTCGAGCACGACGCGCGAGCCATCGGGAAGCTCGATGTGGCGGACCGTGCCGACCGGAGAGACGAGCTCGCTGTGGGCGAGCGTGCCCGTCGCCGCACGCTCGTTACCCGGCATGTGCCAGCGCATCGCCACCGGCACCGCGACGATCGCGATCAGCGCCGCAGCGGCGGCGGCAATCACGCCGGCGCGCCAACGCGGCTGCCGGACCAGCCCGGTGCGCGCCTTGGCAGCACGCGTATGGCCGATCAGCGCGGTCTGGTTCCAGCGGCGGGTCATGCGGTCATAGGCGGCCTGATGGGCAGGGTCGGCATCGCGCCAGCGGTCGAAGGCGGCGCGGTGCTGCGCCGCATCGGGGCCGCGCATCCGCGCGAACCACAAACCGGCTTCCTCGCGCAGCGCTTCGGGATCGGCCGGACCCGGCCGGTCGGGCGGCATCAACGCGAGTCCAGCCTGCGGTCGAGTTCCACCATGGCGCGGGCGATCGCCTTCTCGACCTGCTTGACGCTGCGTCCGGTACGCGCCGCGATCTCGCTATAGGTCAGGCCGTCGATGCGGTGCGCCATGAAGATCTCCCGCGTGGTCGGGGAAAGCTCCAGCATGACACACTCGATCCGGTCAAGCGTGTCGCGCACCTCGAGCAGGCGAATTAGGTCCGATCCGGCAAGATCGACACTGTCGGCAGGCAGATGCAGATCGGCGCTGCGCCGCCGGGCAAGCTTGGACCGGTCGCGCAGCAGGTTCTGGGCGATGCGGGTGAGATAGCCGCCGATATTGTGCAGCGCGCCGCCTTGCTGGCCGAGCGCGCGGGTGAAGGTCTCCTGCACCAGATCCTCGGCTTCGGCCGGGCAATCGACACGGCGGCGGAAGAAACGCCCGAGCCGCGGCGCCTCGGCGGCATAGAGCGCGGTGCCGGCCTCTTCGGCACGGCAAGCCTGCGATTCCTGCCAATCCGCGCCTGTCCTGCGATCCACCGCCGAGCCTCCGATTGCGAGGCCCGGCCAACCAGCCGGGTGATGAGAACGTGCTTGGGAAAACACGCGCCAACGCCTTTAGCTGCAAGCAGCCTGGACATGCGCGCAGGCCACCCGGCGGCGGCTGCAATCCGGTTCGTCGATCCCAAGCGAGGTTCTCACGCCTCGGCGCCGCCCGTTTCACGGCGCATCCTCAGACTAGCCGCGACGCGCATGGATGCAAGCAGTGCAACCCAATCCTGATCCATATCGGAGATATTGACCGCCACCGAAACCGGCGCGCGCCAGCGCGCCCACCCCCAACGCACTCTCGTGGGAGGG
>DATIGZ010000375.1:0-2679 GCA_035481255.1 Sphingomonas sp.
CGACAAGCCGGTGATCGCCGCGGTCAACGGACCCGCCGTGGGGGGCGGGTTCGAGATGGTGCTGGCGTGCGACATCGTCATCGCGGCGGAGCGCGCGAGCTTCGCGCTGCCCGAGGTCAAGGTCGGCCTCACCGCGCTCGCCGGCGGAATTCTTCGTCTGCCGCGTCTGATCGGCCAGCAGCGAGCGCTGGGGATGATGCTGACGGGCAAGCGGGTGAGTGCAGCGGAGGGGCATGCGCTCGGCTTCGTCACCGAGGTCGTTCCCGATGGTACGGCGGTGGAAGCAGCGCTGCGCTGGGCCGATGACCTGCTCGCCGCGGCGCCGCTTGCGGTACGCGCGACCAAGCGGGTCGTGCTGGAATATGCCAACACGCCGCTCGCCGAAGCGATGAAACCGCAATGGACCCTGCCTCAGGTTCGTGCGGCGCAGACGTCGCAGGACGCGATCGAAGGCCCGCGGGCCTTCGTCGAGCGGCGTGCGCCCGTATGGGGCGGGCGCTGATCCCAAGCGCGGCGTCGAAAGCCGTCTCTTCCGCGACCAACCCTCTCGCCGGGTCCGATCCCGCGCGCTAAGTCGGGTGCAATGAATCCATCCAATCGAACCCTGATCCGCCAGGCGGCGCTGCTGACCGTCGGGCTTTGGGTCGCGACCGCTGGGCTGTTCATGCTCCCGGCGCTCCTCTCCGACTTTCAGGTGCCGATCTCGATGACGTTGGGCGTGGTAACGACCGTCCTGCTCGGCATTCCGGTGTCCGGGTTCGTCCTGTTGAGCGCGATGCGGTTTCGCGACGCGCCGGCATGGACCCGTTATGGCCTGACCGGCGCGACCGCGATGATCGTCGCCGCGGCGATAACCCTGATCGACGCGTACAAGGGCGCGTGGCTGATGCGGGTGTTCAATCCGGAAATGATGCCCGAGCGGGTGATGTTCCGGGCAGTCGTCAACTTCGCCGGCTGGGCGCCGTTGTTCGCGCTGATCGCCGCGCTCTATCTGATCCTGATCCACAACGCGCAGATGGCGGCTCAGGCGCGCGAGATGGCCGAGACGCGCGAGGCGGCCAACCGCGCCGCGCTCGCCGCCGCGGACGCCGAGCGCATGGCGACCTCCGCCCGGCTGGAGACGCTGCGCTACCAGCTCAATCCGCATTTCCTGTTCAACACGCTCAACGCCATCTCCTCGGCCGTCGTGACGGGACGGGCGGATGCGGCGGAGGCGATGCTGGGCAAGCTGTGCGATTTCCTGCGCACGACGCTGACCACGCCCAAGAGCGGCATGGTCGCGATCGAGGAAGAATTGCAGACGCTGTCCGACTATCTGGCGATCGAGGCGTCGCGGCTCGGCGACCGGCTGCGCGTGGAAATGCACTGTCCGCCGGACCTGCGCGAGGTGCCGGTTCCCGCCTTGCTGCTTCAGCCGCTGGTCGAGAATTCGATCAAGCACGGAGTCGGATCGACCAGCCGAACGGTCGTGGTGACGGTGGACGTGGCGCAGATCGGCGAGCAGATTCGGATCTGCGTCAGTGACGACGCCGGCGGTGGCGGGCTGTCGCTGATGCCGCCGGGTACCGGACTTGGCCTCGCCAATGTGCGCGAGCGGCTGGCGGCGATCTACGGCGATGCCGCATCGCTCGATGCGGCGCCGACCGGCAACGGCTTCCGTGCCTGCATCACCTTTCCGGCGGAGAGCTGAGCGATGCGCGTCCTGCTCGTCGATGACGAACCCCCCGCGCTCGACCGGCTGACGGCGTTCTTCACCAATATCCCCGGTACCGAGATCGTGGGTACCGCCGCGAACGGGATCGAGGCACAGGCGGCGATCGAGCGGCTGCGGCCCGATCTGGTGATGCTCGACATCCAGATGCCGGAGATGGGCGGACTGGCGCTGGCGGGTACCTTGCCCTTCGACGAGCGGCCGGAAATCGTGTTCGTCACCGCCTTCGAGCAATTCGCGCCCGACGCGTTCGAGGTCGAGGCGGCCGACTATCTGCTCAAGCCCGTGCGGCTCGACCGGCTGCGGCAGGCGGTCGAGCGGGCGAAACGGCGTCAGGCAGGGCGCCGCGCGGCGCATCAGAGCGTGCCCGCGGCGCCTTCGAACTTCGACGAAGCGCTGTGGGTGCCATTGCGCGACGGGCAGACGCGGGTTCCGGTGGCGTCGATCGACTGGATCGAGGCTGCGGGCGACTATGCGATGCTGCACACGTCGCTGCGCAGCCATTTGCTGCGCACGACCATGTCGGCGCTGGAGAAGCGGATCGATCCGGCCGAGCTGATGCGGGTGCATCGCTCGGCCTTTGTGCGCCTGACCCGGGTGGTCGAGATGCGCAGGATCGACAAATGGCTGCTGACGCTGGTGTTGAGTGACGGCGCCGAGGTTGCGGTTGGTCCGAACTATGCCAAGGCCGTCACGGCTGCGCTGGCGGAGTAGAAGGTTTCAGCCGAGCCAGCGCCAGCGCGGTAGCCGGTGCTTCCAGAGCCGGAGCTTCGATGTCGGGGATGACTCCCTTGCCCTCCCAGACGCCGCCCCTCGCGGGTACCATCCGGCCGATCGGCATGACGACGATCAGCTCGCTTTCCAGATCCATGCCCACCGCGGGATTGCCGCCGCCGGGGGTGCGTTCGCCGATCACCACGCCGCGGCGGTGAGCCTGAAGTTCGAAGGCGAGTGCTTCGGCCGCGGAG
>DATIGZ010000376.1:0-5019 GCA_035481255.1 Sphingomonas sp.
TGACGCTGCCCGCCATTTCAACTCCGCCTAGAAATCGATAAAAGTTGCCGCAGGAATGGCCGAGATCATCAACCTGAACAAGGCCCGCAAGGCCAAAGCCAAGGCGGCAGGTGCCGCAAAGGCTGTGGAGAACCGCGCGAAGTTCGGTCGGACCAAGGCCGAGAAGGCGCGCGACGCCACCCAACGCGCCCGGATCGAGCGCGCGGTCGACGAATCGAAACGCGACTAGAGGCCGATCGCGGTAGCCGTCCAGAAGGTGATGCCGGCCGCGATATAAGCCAGCGCGAACAGGTAGACGATCATCACCGTCGGCCATTTCCAGCCATTGGTCTCTCGCCGCGCGACCGCGATGGTCGACAGGCATTGCGGCGCGAACACGAACCAGGCGAGGAAGGCGAGCGCGGTCGGCAGCGACCAGCGCGCCGAAAGCTGGGTGCCGAGCGCCTCACCCTCGGCGTCCGCCTCCGCATCGATCGAATAGACCGTCTGGAGCGCCGACACCGCGACCTCGCGCGCGGCCATGGCGGGAATCACCGCGAGGCTCATCTCATGGTTGAAGCCGATCGGCTTCAGCACGACCTCAAGCCCCGACGCGATGCGGCCGGCGACCGAATATTCGCTCTGCTTCACGCCTTCCGGCGCGACCGGATAGGAGGCGAGCAGCCACAGGGCGACGGTGACGCCCATGATGATCGTGCCCGCGCGGCGCAGGAACAGCCACGCGCGCTGCCACAAGCCGATCCACAGATCGCGAAGCGCAGGCAGCTGATAGCGCGGCAGCTCCATCATGAAACCGCTGCTCTTCCCCTTCGTCGCGGTACGGCGCAGCACGAAGGCGGCGGCGATCGCGCCGACGATGCCGAAGACATAGAGGCCGAACAGCACCAGCCCCTGAAGCCCGATCCCCCAGCCGACGCTGGTCGCAGGGATGAACGCGCCGATGATCACGGCATAGACCGGCAGCCGCGCCGAACAGGTCATTAACGGCGCGATCAGGATCGTCGTCAGCCGCTCCTTGGGATCGTCGATCGAGCGCGCGGCCATGATGCCGGGGATCGCGCAGGCGAAGGAGGAGAGCAACGGTATGAACGCCCGGCCCGACAGGCCGACCCCGGACATCAGCCGGTCCATCAGCAGCGCCGCGCGGACCATATAGCCCGACGCCTCGAGGATCAGGATGAAGAGGAACAGGATCACGATCTGGGGGAGGAACACCACCACCGATCCGACGCCGTTGATGATGCCTTCGATCAGCAGATCGCGCAGGAAGCTTTCGGGCAGGGTCGCCGCGGCGCCCTCCGCCAGCCAGCCTTGGAAGCCCTCGATCCAGCCGATCGGCGCTTCGGACCAAGCGAACACCGCCTGGAACATGACGAGCATGATCGTCGCGAGGATGACCGGGCCCGCGACCGGATGCAGTACCACCGAATCGACGGCGCGAGTGAAGGCGCGGCCGCGCGGCTGATCGGTGATCGCGACACGGGCGATGCGTCGCGCCTCGCGCTGGAAATGGGTGATGTCGGCGTCGGGCGCTTCGGGCGCCGCTGGCCGGGCGCCGGTCAGCACGCCCGCCAGCGCCGCGCGCAGTTCGTCCAGTCCGCGTTTGCGCACCGCGACGGTACTGACAACGGGTACGCCGAGCTCAGCCGACAGCACATCGGTGTCAATGGTGAGGCCGTCGCGCGCCGCCATGTCGATCATGTTGAGCGCGACCACCATCGGCCGCCCCAGCTCACGCAGCTGAAGCACGAAGCGCAGGTGATTTTCGATGTTGCTCGCGTCGGCGACCACCACCAGCGCATCGGGCAGCCGCTCGCCATCCTGCTTGCCCAGCACCACGTCGCGGGTCACCGCTTCATCGGGGCTGGACGGATCGAGGCTGTAGGTGCCGGGAAGGTCGACCAGCTCGACCGGACGCCCGTCGTCGAGCGCCATGCGGCCGGCGTGGCGCTCGACGGTGACGCCGGGATAGTTGCCGACCTTTTGCCGCGCGCCGGTGAGCGCGTTGAACAGGGCGGTCTTGCCGGCATTGGGGTTGCCGACGAGCGCGACGAGCGGGGACTGGTTCATTCGGCCGGGACCGCCACCCGAATCGCCTCGGCGACGTGGCGGCGCAACGCCACCGTCATCCGCCCGATCCGCACCGCGGCGGGGCCGCCCAGCCAGCCATTGGGCTTGACCAGCTCAACCTCGACGCCCTCGTCGAGGCCGAATTCGCGCAGGCGGCGCGCCTCCGACGGAGCCAGTGAGTTCCAGTCAACCGACGCGACCGTCGCGGATACATTGCGCGCCACGCGCGCCAGGGGAAGACTCATAATGCGAGCGATTATCAACTACGGCGGGTAAAGGCCAGACTCTTCCGCACGGCTACCCGTTTTCCGGTCCGCCAACCTTGCAAAACCGCCCCGTATCGCGCACCGGCAGCGTTCCTTCCATCACAGCAAGCTTGCCATGACCGACTCCGCATTTCGTGACGCCGCTCTGACTTCCAAGGCCTGGCCCTATGAGGAGGCGCGCAAGCTGCTGAAACGCTATCCCGACGGTAAGCCCGGCGGCGCACCGGTACTGTTCGAGACCGGCTATGGCCCGTCGGGGCTGCCGCATATCGGCACGTTCAACGAAGTGCTGCGCACGACGATGGTGCGGCGCGCGTTCGAGACGCTGTCGGACGCGCCCACTCGCCTGATCGCGTTCAGCGACGATATGGACGGGCTGCGCAAGGTACCGGACAATGTGCCGAACAAGGAGATGCTGGCGCGGTATCTCGGCAAGCCGCTGACGAAGGTGCCCGACCCGTTCGAGAAGTATGAGAGCTTCGCGCATCACAACAACGCGATGCTGCGCGAATTCCTCGACCGGTTCGGTTTCGATTACGAGTTCGTGTCGTCGACCGACTATTATACCGGTGGCCAGTTCGACGACGCGCTTCGCCTCGTCCTGCGGACCTATCAGGGCATCATGGACGTGATGCTGCCGACGCTGCGCGCCGAGCGGCAGGCGACCTATTCGCCGGTGCTGCCGATCAGCCCGAAGAGCGGGATCGTGCTGCAGGTGCCGATCGAGGTGCTCGATGCCGAGACGGGGATGATCGCCTTCATGGATGAGGGCGAGCGGATCGAGCAGACGATCCTCGGCGGCAAGTCCAAGCTGCAATGGAAGGTCGACTGGGCGATGCGCTGGGTCGCATTGGGCGTCGATTACGAGATGGCCGGCAAGGACCTGATCGATTCGGTGGTTCAGTCGAGCAAGATCGCGCGCGTGATGGGCGGCCGCCCGCCCGAGGGCTTCAACTACGAGATGTTCCTCGACGAGAAGGGCGAGAAGATCTCAAAGTCCAAGGGCAACGGCCTCAGCCTCGAGCAATGGCTGACCTATGGCCCCGACGAGAGCCTTGCCTTCTATATCTATCGCGAGCCGAAAAAGGCCAAGGCGCTGCACATGGGCGTGATCCCGCGCGCGGTGGACGATTACTGGCAGTTCCGCGGCAACTATCCGAACCAGCCGGTCGAGCAGAAGCTCGGCAACCCGGTCCACCACGTCCATAATGGCGAGGTGCCGGGCGAGACCCTGCCGGTGACTTTCGGCCTCCTCCTCAACCTCGTCGGGGTGATGGGCGAGGCGAGCAAGGAGCAGGTCTGGGGCTATCTTGCCAACTATGTCCCCGACGCGACGCCCGAGAAGCACCCGGCGCTCGACGCGCTGATCGGCTATGCGCTGGCCTATGGCCGCGACTTCATCGCGCCGACACTCAACCGCCGTGCGCCCGACGGGATCGAGGTGGCGGCGCTCAAGCGGCTCGACGCCGATCTCGCGGCGCTGCCGGCTGACGCGAGCGCCGAGGACATCCAGAACATCGTCTACGAGATCGGCAAGACGGCCGGCTTCGCCGAACTGCGCGACTGGTTCAAGGCGCTGTACGAAACGCTGCTGGGGTCCAGTCAGGGGCCGCGCATGGGCAGCTTCATTGCGCTCTATGGCATCGGGAACTCGCGCAAGCTGATCGCCGAGGCGCTGGCGAAGGCGGGCTGATCCGGGATTGCTCCGGCGGGTGCAGCCGTTAGGCTGGCGCCGCAAGCGAGGGGACCCACATGGCTGAGCAGCGGAGGCACGGCAGATCGTCGGTGCTGCGCGCGTTCCTCGAAAGCGAGGCGGCGGGCGGCATCCTGCTGATCGCGGCCGCCGCGCTGGCGATGCTGGTCGCCAATCTGCCCGGCCTGTCGGCGGATTATTTCCACCTGCTGCATCTGGAGACCGGCCCGGTCATCAGCCCCAAATACGGGCCGATGACGGTGCATCTTTGGATCAACGACGCGCTGATGGCGGTGTTCTTCCTGCTCGTCGGACTCGAGATCAAACGCGAGTTCGTCGACGGGCGACTCGCCAGCTGGGAGGACCGGCGATTGCCCGTGGTGGCCGCCGCGGCCGGGATGGTCGCGCCAGCGCTCGTCTATCTCGCCATCACCGGCGGCGGACCGCTGGCGCCGGGCTGGGCGATCCCCGCGGCGACCGATATCGCTTTCGCGATCGGCGTGCTGGCGCTGCTCGGCAGCCGCGCCCCCGCCTCGCTCAAGCTGTTCCTCACCACCGTCGCGATCGTCGACGACATGGGCGCGGTCGCGATCATCGCGCTCGCTTATACCAAGAGCCTCGGCTCGCTCGCGCTGGCGGCGGGCGCGCTGGTGCTGGTGGTGATGCACATCCTCAACCGCAGCGGGGTGACGAAGCTCGGGCCTTATCTGCTGCTGGGTGCCGCGCTGTGGTATTTCGTATTCCTCTCGGGCGTGCACGCGACCGTCGCGGGCGTGCTGACCGCGATGATGATCCCGGTAAAGAAGACGCCGGGCGCCCCGGACGCGGCGGATTCGCCGCTCCACATCCTCGAGCACGCGCTGGCGCCATGGGTCGCTTTTGCGATCGTGCCGCTGTTCGGCTTCGCCAATGCCGGGGTCAGCCTTGCCGGCATGTCGCCCGCGATCCTGCTGGCGCCGCTGCCGCTGGGCATCGCCGCCGGCCTGTTCA
>DATIGZ010000377.1:0-11053 GCA_035481255.1 Sphingomonas sp.
GCGACCAACGTCGCGTTGACGGTCTCGCCCGACGGTACAGCGATCGCCTTCGATTTGCTCGGCATCCTGTGGACGATTCCCGCGAGCGGCGGCCCTGCGCGCCGGCTGAGCGGTGACTTCGACGATATCGGCCAGCCCGACTGGTCGCCGGACGGCAAGCGGATCGCGTTTCAATCCTATCGCACCGGCAACTTCCATATCTGGTCCATGGCGCCGGACGGCACGGATCTGGTCCAGCACACGCACGGTACGTCGGATCATCGCGAGGTGCGCTGGTCTCCGGATGGCCGGACGATCGCGTTCGCTTCCGACCGCGGCGAAAACCGCTACGCGATCCACCTGCTCGACGTCGCATCGGGTCAGACGACACTGTTCTCGAAAGGAGCGGGGCAAGACTCCCAACCGGCCTGGTCGCCCGACGGCAAGCGCATCGCCTATGTCGCCGAGGGTACGAAGCTCATGGTTGCCGCTATGGACGGGGCCGCGACGCAGGTTGCGTCGGTGCCGGCGCCGGGAGCGATACACTCGCCGAGCTTCGCGCCTGACGGGCGGCTGGCGTACAGCCGGGTCGAGGCGGGTGGCGTGACGCTGGTCATCGACGGTGAGGACGTGATCGCGGGTGAGGATCTCTATCCATTCCGTCCCGCTTGGTTGCCCGAGGGCGGCTTCGTCTATGGCGCGGCTGGTCATATCCGGACGGTGTCGGCCACCGGCATACGCGCCATCGTCCCGTTCTCGCTCAACGCGCCGGTCACCACTCCCGATTATGCCAGGAAACGCCGTGACTTCGACGGCACCGCGCGGCGACCGGTGGTGGGCATCGCGTCTCCCGCGCTGTCGCCAGACGGGCGCCAGATCGCCTTTGCCGCGCTGAACCAGATCTGGCTGATGCCGGTCGGTGGCAGGCCGGCCAGACTGACCGACGATGCCTTCTACAAATGCCACCCGGCATGGTCACCCGACGGCAGGACGCTCGCCTTCGCTTCGGATCGCGGGGGAACGCTCCAGCTCTGGCTGCGCGACATGGCGAGCGGATCGGTGCGGCAGCTGACCCGGCTCACTGACGCGGCGGTTTCGCCATGCTGGTCGCAGGACGGCAAGCTGATCGCGTTCCTGACGCAAGAGGGTGCGCTCCATACCATCGAGGTCGCGAACGGCGCGGTGGCGAAGGTCTATGACGCGCTGTGGGAGCCGGGCCGCCCGAGCTTCGGCCCGGACGCACGCACCATCGCGATGGCGGCGTTCAAACCCTGTTCCGCGCGGTATCGCGAAGGTCTGAGCGAGGTTCTGACCATCGACCGGGCAACGGGGCAGGGCAGGTACGCGCCGATCCTTCCCGGCAAATCGATCGCCACGCGGGGTGATGACGGACCGGTCTGGTCGCCCGACGGCAAGACGATGGCGTTCGTGTTCGCGTCGATGCTGTGGACGATGCCGGTGGACGCCCGCGGAGCCTTCACCGGCCCTCCGCGGCGGATCAATGCGGAGGTCACCGACGCGATCAGCTGGAGCGGGGATTCTCGCTCGATCCTCTATCTGTCGAACGGCAAGTTGCGGTTGATCGCGGCGGCGGGTGGTAAACCGCGCACGGTTCCCTGCGCGCTCGACTGGGCCAGCGCCAAGCCCGCGGGGCGATCGATCGTGCGGGCCGAAAAGCTGTGGGACGGGGACTCGCCCGGCTACAGGCGCGACGTCGACGTGCTGATCGACGGCAACCGCGTTGCGGCGGTCGTGCCGCGCGGCAGCGTGACCGACGCCAACGCAAAGCTGATCGACGGCGGCCGCCTGACGCTGCTTCCCGGCCTGATCGATGCGCATACGCATCGCCAGATGCAGGGCTACGCCTATGGCGACCGGATGGGGCGGCTGTGGCTGGCGATGGGCATCACCGCGACCCGATCCCCCGGTTGTCCCGCCTATCACATGCTCGAGGACCGCGAGGCGATCGACAGCGGAGCGCGGATTGGCGCACGCCACTATGCGACCGGGGAAGCGATCGACGGATCGCGCATCTTCTATAATTTCATGCGACCGCTGACCGAGCCCGGACAGATGGCGCTCGAACTGTCGCGCGCGCAGGCTTTGTCCTACGACATGATCAAGACCTATGTCCGCCTGCCGCATGCCGAACAGGCCGAGGCCGTGCGCGCCGCGCATGCGATGGGCATGCCGCTGTCCTCGCACTACCACTATCCCGCGCTTCACAGCGGTATGGACTGTGTCGAGCATATGGGCGCCACCAGCCGCTACGGCTATTCGCGCACGATGACCGCGTTGGGTGGCGGTTATCAGGACGTGAACGCGATGTTCGCGGCCGCGCGGGCGGGGCGTGTGCCGACATTGTTCAGCGCGCAGGTGCTGCTGGGCGAGAGCGACGAATGGGTGACCGATGCCAGGGTTCGCTCGCTCTACCCGTCTTGGGAGTATGCCAAGCTAAAGGCGCGGACCAAGGCGATGCGCGAGAATGATCCCGCTCCTGCCCTCGCCAGTCTTGAGCGGCAGGTACGGCAGATACGGGACATCATGCTCGCCGGATGGCATGTGATCTCGGGGACCGATGCTCCGATCGACTTTTCGGGCGTCAGTCTGCACCTCAACCTGCGTGCGATGGTGCGCTTCGGGATCACGCCCCATGAGGCGCTGCTTTCTGCCACGCGCCATTCGGGTGCCTTTCTCAACGAACCCATCGGCCGGATCGCCCCGGGGATGCTCGCGGACCTGATCCTCGTGGAAGGCGACCCGTTGAAACGGATCGAGGATGTGGCGGCCGTGGAGCGGGTTATCATCAACGGCGTGCAGCACACCCCGGAATCGCTGATGGCTCCGTTCGCGAAGCGAATGGAGGCGCCGGTCGCGGGCAATGTGCCGTCGCGATCAGCCGCCCCCCATTCGCATCATTGGTGGGAGCACGCCGCCTATGTCGAGAGCAGCAGCGCGGCCTGTTGCGCGGGCCATTCGGCCTGGGCCTGACGAGTCCCGGATCTGCCGACTAGCCGGCGGGTGTCGCCGCCACCGGATCCGCGATGTAGAGGCGCCCGCCGGGATGGTCGATCACGAAACGCCGGTTCGCGAACATGTCGATGCCGAGGATCACCGCGGGCTGATCCGTCTTGAAGCCAATCACCTGGAATACCGAAAGGTCAGCGATACGCACTTCGGGCGTCGTGACGACCGCGGTGCCCATCGCCAGGCTGGCGAGGCGCGTCTTGACGCTTGCGGTGGCGTGGCTGCTCGCTCCCTTCACCTCCGAGGCGCTGACCACGCCCGGCGCCTCGGGTGAGATGCCGATCGCGCGGGCGGCCGCCCAGTTTAGGATCGTGCCGCGCGCGCCGGTGTCGAGCACGGCTGGTACCTCGACGCCGTTGAGCCTGATCGTCAGGCGCGGCGCGCGCGCGTTGTCCAGAACGAACGGAACCGAGGCGGTCAGCCTCTCGAGCATCTTGGCATCCGACTGCGGCGTCATACGCCAGCGGCGGCCGGGCATATCCATCTCGACCGCGAAGTCGGCGATGAGATCGGCCCCCAGGATGCCGTCGACGCCGAGGCCGTCGACCGGGCTGGGCGGCAACAGGATCATGTCGATATTGCTGAAGCTGCGTCCGTCGACCGCCAGCCGGCCGATCTTGCTCATCTCCACCGCCGTCGCGCCCGACGCGCCGTTCAATGGCTGAGTATCTTTCTTCGCGATCAGGCCCGGCATTTGCTTCCGCAATTGCGGCAGGATGGTCGTCGTGCTGGCGGCGGTGTCGATGACGAAGCGCCGTGGCGCCGATCCGTCGATGCTGACTTCGACCACCGGGTGGCCGCTCGGCAAAACTTCGAGCGGGCTTGTGGCGGTCGGCGTTGCGCTGAGCAGCGCTGACGCGAGGGCGAGCGTGAAGGGCATTGGGAGTTCCTCTCAGTTGGATGGGGGCGTGGCGGCTGCCGGCTTTGGCCACCACAGCGCGTTAACGATCAGCCAGCGCGAGCCGAACCGGCCGAGGTGGAAGAAGTCGACGAACCATGGCGTCTCGACCCGCGCGACGGCGGCGTTACCGGCGATGTCGAGTACCTTGACCGATCTGCTCCACTGTGCGCGCGGCGTCTTGAGCGCGCCCTGGGTGGTGAGCTCGATCAACTCGTCGGCGGACATACGGCGCAGCGGAAACACTTCGCGCGTCGTCGGGCCGTCGCCAATGACGGCGCGCTTGGCGAGATCTGGGTGCAGCGACCGGGCGACGCGAGCCGCATTACCCTCGAGCTGCCCCTCGACATAGTCGAGCGCAACCTGTTCGATCGCCCCGGCTGCAACCGGATCGATCGTTGCAGACTCGGTAGCGCCGGCTGGTGCGGCGACGCTCAGCAACGCGAGCGCAAGAAGCGACCCCGCGGACTGACCAAGGTACATGACGTCTCTCCTGTGCGGCAAAATTCGTGAACAGGCGTGCTGCTATCGGCCTGATGTGCGCGGTGCCCCGTATCTGAGACGAGCATGGCCAGCGCCGAGCCGTGCGGGTGCGAGGCGAGACGAAGGCGGACGCGTGCGCGACGAGCAGGGACGCCAAGCGCCACGCGATCGCCTATGATACAGCCACAACAGGAAGGCACTGATTGTCGATGAAGCTCACATCCGAAGTGCGACAGGCTGTGTATCTGGTCGCCGCGACCTGGATCCTCTCCGGCGTCCTCTATCTCATTCCCTATCACATCTTCAGCGGCATCAGCTTCTACGTGCTGATTTCGGTCATCCATATCTGCGTGCTCGGCACTCTGCTTTCGGGCGCTGTATATTGGGCGGTGCGCGGCGCGCGGCGGCGAAGTCCGCTGACGCGCTTCGCGATCGCGAGCGTTGCGGTGGTAGTCGCCTCGGCGGTGCTTGCGCTGATCGACGGCGCAACCGGCGAGTGGATCGCGCGCCTTGTGGTTTCACCGAACAAGCCGGTGCCGTTCGGCCTTCGCGCGACCAACAATTTCGTCGCGCTGGTGTGGCAGTTCGCGCTGCTTGGCGCGGCGTTCACCGTGATCGAGGCCAACAACCTTGCCCGCGAACGCGAACGCGAACTGGCGGTGGCGCGCGAAATGGCGAGCCGGGCGGAAGCCGCGGCCAGCGCCGCCCGGCTCGCGGCGCTTCGCTATCAGCTCAACCCGCACTTCCTGTTCAATACGCTCAACGCGATCTCATCGCTGATCGTCACGCGCGATTATGTTCCGGCGGATGCGATGCTCGCCAAGCTTTCCGGCTTCCTCCGGGCGACACTGTCGGCCGATCCCGATGCCCTGATCGCGCTTGAGGACGAGCTGGTCACGCTTCAGCATTATCTGGAGATTGAAAGCGTGCGCTTCGGTGAGCGGCTGCAGGTCGATTTTATTTGCCCCTCGAATCTCAACGATGCGCTGGTTCCGAGCTTTCTGCTCCAGCCGCTGGTCGAGAACGCCATCAAATACGCCGTCGCCCCCTCATCGACGCCGGTGACGATCCGTGTCGAGGCTACCGTCGATGCCGATACGCTCGTCGTGACGGTCGAGGATGACGGCACCGGGCATGCCGTCAATTCGGGCACCGGCGTTGGCATCGCCAATATTCGCCAGCGGCTCGCG
The DNA here is from genome assembly GCA_035481255.1 of Sphingomonas sp. Taxonomy (GTDB): domain Bacteria; phylum Pseudomonadota; class Alphaproteobacteria; order Sphingomonadales; family Sphingomonadaceae; genus Sphingomonas. The sequence goes on from DATIGZ010000377.1 coordinate 5,578, forward strand.
ACGCTGTATGGCGCGCGCGGATCTCTCGAGACGTTGAAACGTGAATATGGCTATCTCGCCGTCCTGCGTGTGCCGATCGAGCGGAGCGTCGCGCAGTTCGGGGCGGAGGTCGCATGAGCATGCTGAGGGTTTTGCTGGTCGATGACGAACCGCTCGCATTGCGCCGGCTCGCGACCTTGTTCGAGGATATCGATGGCGTCAGCGTGATAGGCACGGCCGCCACCGGTCAGGAAGCCGAAGCGCAGATCGATGCGCTCGCGCCTGATCTGGTCATGCTCGACATTTCGATGCCGCAGAAGAGCGGTCTGCGCGTCGCGGCCGACCTGCCCGCCGCGCAACGTCCGGAGATCGTGTTCGTCACCGCCTTCGAGCAGTATGCGCCGGACGCGTTCGAGGTCGAGGCGGCGGACTATTTGCTCAAGCCGGTCCGCTTCGACCGCCTGCGGCAGGCGGTCGAGCGCGCGCGCCGCCGTCGGGCGTTGCGTGAGGCCGCTGAGCGGGTCGCGGCGCTACCAGACCCTTCGGCGGATCCGCGCACGGAGGTGATCTGGGTTCAGGTGCAGACCGGCCAAATCCGTCTGCCGTTCGAACAGATCGAATGGATCGAGGCGGCGAAGGACTATGTCATGCTGCATACGGCCACGCGCAGCTTCATCCACCGGATTTCGATGACGGCGCTTGAGGCAATGCTTGAAACAAGCGGCCTGATGCGGGTGCATCGGTCGACCTTCATCCGCCCGGCGCTGGTCGCGGGCATCCAGCGGCTGGGCAAGGGACTGGTCGCGCTCGAAATGAGCGACGGCGCCGTGGTTGCGGTGGGACCGAGCTATGTGAAGGCGGTGCTGGCCCGGCTCGGCCTGGCCACAAGCGACGCGAACGCCGCCCGGACCTAGCAGGGGCGGGCACTCCGGTTAATGCACCCGCAGGAGGTGCGTTCCGTTCGGCTGCGGGGTGAAGACCGCATGCCGTCCGGTGAACCGTTCGATCTGCTCCGCTGCGGTCAGGCTGTGCTGGCTCGGCTTGACCGTTGTGAACGTCCCTCCGCCTGCGAGTGCGAACGGAAGCAGCAACTGATCTTGCAGGTACGGCCCGGCAAAAGCGCTGGATTCGATGTATCCGGCCATCCGTCCCGCCGCCTTGCGCGCGACGGCCTCTGCCGGCACGCCGAGCTGACCGAAACCGCTAACGATTTCGGTGACGTTTTCGAACGCAGCCTCGATCAGTACGATGTTGCCGGGACCCTGATCCTCGGGAAGCTGACGCACCGAGAAACTTTCCTCCGGCCAGTCCAGCGTTTTGCGTGCCGCCTTGATTTCGCGTTCGGCGATGTCGTGGGGGAGGCCGGCGACGAACGCGGTGACCGAGCGTTCGCACAACGCGCCCCGGTCCACGCATTCGACCGGCGTCAGCGTGGCCGGGGTGATGTCCACCTCGATCCGTCCGCCGCCGCGAGGGTAGAAGCCGTGCCGCACCAGCCGCGCTTCGACGGTCGGCCCCATGCGATTGAGGACCGGGAGGAACGTCCGCGCGATGAACTCGAAGGGCGGGGCGAGCATGTTGTGCGTCCCTCCCTCGAGCACGAGGCTTGAGGGCGCGTCCGCAAGCACCAGCGGCATCAGTAGTGTCTGGAGCACCAGCCCCGTGCTGCCCGCGGTCCCCACGGCGAAGCGATACTCGCCAGGCACGACCTTGCCCGGCGCGAAGGCGATCTCCGATGCGCCCACCGCCAACCCTTCGCACGTCGCGTTGCCAAGCGTGCACGCGGCCTCGATCGCGGTGACATGCTGACGCATCAGCCCTGGCCTGGAGCGCTGGCCGCGCGCATTGATGATGCGGAAGGGCTGGCCGGTGATCAGCGACAGCGCGCACGCGTTGCGCACCACCTGACCCCCACCTTCGCCTTCCGATCCGTCGATGATGATCATTGGTTCACCAGTTCGATAAAGAGTTCGTCCGCGCGCTTCGCCCATTCGGGTGAGGGCGCGCGTATCGTCAGTTCCGCCGCGCGGTCCAGCTCGTCCGCGATCAGCGCGTCGAGCAGGGGCACGCGCGTGCCGTTGCTGCGTTCGTTGGTCCGCGCCTTGGCCGCGACCACATCGGCGATCGCAGCCTTGGCGTCCGCAGACAGATCCGCCAGCGTCACCAACGCCTGCAGGTTCATCGGCGGGCGTTGGTGCGGATGCAGGCGAAGCACGCGGATCGCGAGCGCGGGACGCAGCGCGTAGAAATACTTCTTCACCGGCACGTCACCGTCATCGTCGAGCCAGCGGTCCGCCGCCGTGCGCCCCAGCCGCGCATAATGATGCGCGAGCGCGCGGGCATCGAGCATCGCGTCCGCCAGCGCGGCGAACTTCGCCACGAACGGATCGTCGGGGCGATAGCGGATCGGGGATTCGATCCACTCGCTGACCACCGCATTCGACTTGAGCAACAGCCCGAACGCCTTGCGCACGTCCCAGCCGTTCAAGTCGATCTCATCGACGATCGGGCGCTCGATCACATCGCGGCCCGGCGCGAGTGACAGATACCAGTCGCGCGGCCGGACGTAGATGAAGCGGATATCGTAGTCGCTGTCGGGCGAAGGAAAGCCCCAGGCGCGCGAGCCGGATTCGACCGCCATCAGCACACGCACGTCCTCCGCCGCTTCGACCGCGGCAAGGCGGTTCTCGATCTCGCGCCGCACGTCGGGCGCGATAGCGTCGTGGGGTGCGGCAGTCACGATCGGTCTCGAAAGAAGGGGCGGTGCGCGCCGGGGATCACCCCTTGACGCACACCACCTGTTTCAGCGTGTGGACGATCTCCACCAGATCAGCCTGGGCGGCCATCACGGCTTCGATCGGCTTGTAGGCACGGGGCGTCTCATCGATCACGCCCGCATCCTTGCGGCACTCGACCCCCGCGGTGTCGCGGATATGCTCGTCGAGCGTCACCAGCTTCTTCGCCTCGGTGCGCGACATCACGCGACCCGCGCCGTGCGAGCAGCTGTCGAAGCTCTCGGCATTGCCGAGGCCGCGGACGATGAACGACTTGGCGCCCATCGATCCGGGGATGATCCCCATCACACCCTTCGCCGCGCGAACCGCACCCTTTCGCGTGACCAGCACATTCTCACCGAAATGGTTCTCGCGCTGGACGTAATTATGGTGACAGTTCACCGCTTCGGCTTCGGCATCGAACGGCTTGGCGATCTGGCCCCGGAGCGCGGCGATGACATTGGCCATCATCACGCGCCGGTTGAGCGCCGCGAAGTCCTGTGCCCAGCCGACCGCTTCGACATAGTCGTCGAAATGGTCGGTCCCCTCGGGGAAGTAGGCGAGATCCGCATCGGGCAGGTTGATATGCCATTTGCGCATGTCCTGCTTCGCCAGCTCGATGAAGAAGGTCCCGATCGCATTGCCGACGCCGCGGGAGCCCGAATGGAGCATCACCCACACCCGCGCCTCCTCGTCGAGGCACAGCTCGATGAAGTGGTTGCCGGTGCCGAGCGTGCCGAGATGGACCAGGTTGTTGGTCTTCTCGAGCTTCGGATATTTGTCGGTGACGCGCTTGAAGCGCGCCGCCAGCGTCGCCCACGCTTCGACGATCGGGGCCGGGGGCATGCCCCACGCGCCCTTGTCGCCGCGCTGGCCGCGCCCGACCGATCGGCCGTGCGGTACGGCGCGCTCGATCGCGCTGCGGATGCCCTCGAGATTGTCGGGCAAATCATGTGCCATCAGCGAGGTGCGCGCCGCCATCATGCCGCAGCCGATATCGACGCCGACCGCCGCCGGGATCACCGCGCCCTTGGTCGGGATCACCGAGCCTACAGTGGCGCCGATGCCGACATGGACGTCGGGCATCGCGGCGACATGCTTGAAGACGAACGGCATCTTTGCCGCACGCGCGAGCTGGTCGCGTGCCTTGTCGTCCACGGGCACGCCGCGGGTCCAGCTCTTGATCGGCACGCCGCCCTCGACATGCTGGTATTCGAACGTCGTGGTCATCACCGTCTTCTCTATCTCTTGCGCGCCGGCGGCGCGATCCAATCCCGTCGCAGCTTCCGGGGCGGCCGGCCTATTCCGGCCGCCCCTGCCTCTGCGCTGCCGGCCACGCGGCCGACGAGAATAAGGTTGCAGAGCGCGTGCCAAGTTCCGGCGGAGCGCTTCGGAATTCGATTAACTGACTGACAATACTAGAATTAATATCGAGTGTTCGGTCTCGCCATATCCTGTCTCCTCATCCCGCATTCAGAAAATCATATCGATTGCGATATGGATTTATCCAAACGTATAAGGTCTGCATGAAACCACTGGTCGTCATCGGCTTTCTCGGCTCGACGCTCGACGCGAGCAAGTTCGGCCCCTCGCGCTGGAGCAAATGGCGTCCGTCGGTGGCGCTGACGATGCACGAGGATCTGCGCGTCGACCGCTTTGTGCTGCTCCACGGCGCGAGACACACGCGTCTTGCCGAGTATATCGAGCGAGACATCGCCGATGTGTCGCCCGAGACGCGGGTGGACCGGCGCGTGCTGGGCTTCGACGATCCGTGGGACTTCGAGGAGGTCTACGGGAAGCTGCTCGACTTCGTGCGCGACTATCCGTTCGATCCGGAGGCCGAGGATTACCTGATCCACATCACCACCGGCACCCACGTCGTGCAGATCTGTCTCTTCCTGCTGACGGAGGCGCGCTATCTGCCCGGTCGTTTGCTCCAGACCCAGCCAGCGACCAAGCTTGCGAGTGGTGGCGCGCCCGGCCGCTGGACGACGATCGACCTCGACCTTTCGCGCTATGACAGCATCGCGACCCGCTTCGCCGCCGCCAGCGCCGAAAGCACGTCCTTCCTCAAATCGGGGATCGAGACGCGCAACGCCGCCTTCAACCATATGATCGACGAGATCGAGCGTGTCGCGCTGCGTTCGCGGGCGCCGATTCTGCTGATGGGGCCCACGGGGGCGGGCAAGAGCCAACTGGCCCGGCGCATCAGCGAGCTCAAACGCCTCAAGCATCAGATCGCGGGGCCCTTTGTCGAGGTGAACTGCGCGACCCTCAAGGGCGACGGCGCGATGTCGGCGCTGTTCGGGCATCGCAAGGGGGCGTTTACCGGGGCGGTCGCCGATCGTCCGGGGCTGCTCCGCGCCGCCGACAAGGGCATGTTGTTCCTCGACGAGATCGGCGAGCTGGGGCTCGACGAGCAGGCGATGATCCTGCGCGCGATCGAGGACAAGCGCTTCCTCCCGGTAGGCGCTGACAAGGAGGCCACCTCCGAATTCCAGCTTATCGCCGGGACCAATCGCGATCTGGGGCAGGCGGTGGCGGCGGGGGCGTTTCGCGACGACCTTTATGCGCGGCTGAACCTGTGGACGTTCCAGTTGCCTGGACTTGCCGAGCGGCGTGAGGACATCGAACCCAATCTGGACTATGAGCTGGATCGCTTCGCGGAGCGCGAAGGCGACCGTGCCAGCTTCAACAAGGAGGCACGGCAGCGTTATCTCGCT